>CALEMZ010000144.1 GCA_937910975.1 uncultured Pseudorhodobacter sp.
GTCTCACCTATGCGGCCGCAGTTCAGGAGCCGCCTGCAGAGGCTGCCACTAACCCCTCCCATGTCAATTGAAAGGACAAATCCGATGACCGGACTCTGGAACGATTTCAACTCCGCGCAAAGCAACGGCACCGTCATCCCGAAAGGTACACTGGCCAAGGTGCGGCTGACGATCCGCCCGGGTGGTTTCGATGACCCGAGCCAGGGATGGACCGGTGGCTATGCCAAACGCGGCGCCACCGGCGCTGTCTACCTCGACGCTGAATATACCGTCGTTGAAGGGCCGTACGCCAAACGCAAGATCTGGTCGCTGATCGGGCTCTACAGCCCGAAGGGCCCGGATTGGGGCAACGCAGGGCGCGGCTTGGTCAAGGGCATCCTGAATTCTGCGCGAGGGCTCGATGACAAGGATAACTCGGCGCAGGCACAGGCCAAACGCCGGATCAGCGGCTTTGCTGAGTTGGACGGGATCGAGTTTGTCGCCCGGATGGACATCGGTTCCGACACCAATGGCGAGGACAAGAACGAGGTCCGCTCCGCAGTCACGCCCAGCCACCGCGATTATGCGCAGCTGATGGGACATGGGGGGGCAGCTCCGATGCAGGGATACGGCCAGCCCTCGGTGCCGAACGCCCCGGCTCAGGGCTACACCGAGCCCGCTCCTCAAACGCAGACGGCGCAAACCCCTGCGACCCCCGGTTTTTCCGGGCGTCCCAGCTGGGCTGAGTGAGGGGGAGCGATCATGCGGCTGCGCCCCCGTCAGAAAACCTTTGTCGAGCGCAGTCTTGCGGCACTTGACGCTCACGGCAACACGCTGGGCATCGCGCCCACGGGTGCTGGCAAGACGATCATGCTGTCGGCGGTCACCGGTGAGGTGATCGGCGACAGCGCCGCCAAGGCCTGCGTGCTGGCCCACCGCGATGAGCTGACCGATCAGAACCGGGGCAAGTTTGCCCGGGTCAATCCGGGCCTGACCACCTCGGTGGTCGATGCCAGCGGCAAGTCTTGGGCAGGTCAGGTGACCTTCGCCATGGTGCCAACCTTGGCGCGGATCGCCAATCTCGCCGCCATGCCGAAGCTTGATCTGCTGGTGATCGACGAGGCTCATCACGCGGTGGCGGCCAGCTATCGCCGCATCATTGACCATGTCCGCAAGGCCAATCCCGATGCCCGTATCTTCGGGGTCACCGCCACGCCGAACCGGGGTGACCGCAAGGGTCTGCGCGAGGTCTTCGACAATGTCGCCGACCAGGTGCGCCTGGGTGAGCTGATCGCCGCAGGTCATCTGGTGCCGCCACGCACCTTCGTCATTGATGTCGGCGTGCAGGACAAGCTGCGCGCGGTGCGCAAGACACTGGCGGATTTTGACATGGCAGAGGTCGCGTCGATCATGGACCGTGCGCCGGTCACCGACGAGGTCATCCGGCACTGGAAGGAAAAGGCGGGTGACCGTCAGACGGTGGTCTTCTGTTCCACTGTCGCCCATGCCGCGCATGTAACTGAGGCCTTCAACGCCGCTGATGTACCTGCCGCGCTGATCCACGGTGATTTGCCAGGTGATGAACGGCGAGACATTCTCTCCGCTTACTCCGAAGGCAAAATCCGCGTCATCGTCAACGTGGCGGTGCTGACCGAAGGCTGGGACCATCCGCCCACCTCCTGCGTCGTGCTGCTGCGGCCCAGTTCCTACAAATCCACCATGATCCAGATGGTCGGGCGAGGGCTACGCACTATTGATCCCGAGGAACATCCCGGCGTCATCAAGACCGACTGTGTCGTGCTGGATTTTGGCACGTCGAGCCTTATCCACGGCACGCTTGAGCAGGATGTCGATCTTGACGGTAAAACCGAGACTGGCGACGCGCCGACTAAGGTCTGCCCGGCCTGCGCCGCCGATATTCCGCTAGCCTGCTTTGAATGCCCGCTCTGCGGTGAGGTTCTTGGCGATAATGAAGACGCCGAGGCCGATGCGACGGGACGCGCCGAGTTGAGCGGTTTCATCATGACGGAGATCGATCTGTTGAAGCGGTCCAGCTTCGCCTGGATTGATCTGTTCGGGGCCGACGATGCGCTGATGGCCAACGGGTTCAATGCCTGGGGCGGCATCTTCTTCCTGGAAGGGCGTTGGCATGCGGTTGGCGGTGCGAAGGGCCAAAGCCCCCGCTTGCTGGGCATCGGCGAACGGACCGTCTGCCTCGCGCAGGCCGATGATTGGCTGAACGAGGTCGAGACCGACGAAAGCGCCTTCAAAACGCGCGGCTGGCTGAAACAGGCAGCCACGGACAAGCAGCTGCAATACCTGCCGCCCGCCTATCGGCAGGACTATGGCCTGACGCGCTATCACGCCTCGGCGCTGATGACTTTCACCTTCAACAAGCGGGCGATCCGTCACCTCGTCATGAGTGTCGCTCCCGATCAGCGGAGGGCCGCATGACCCATGACAATCAACATTTCCCTGTCCGCAGTTCAGCGCCGGACGCTTTGGCATCCGCGATTTCAGCTTTGCGCGGTCTGCCGTTCTCCGACGCATGGCTTCGGCTGGTCGGATCCGGTGCGATCGAAGCATCGCCGGCCATCGGTCTGGTTCTGCTCGATGCCCTGCCAAAACTACTGGTGGCAATTGGCTCGGGGGTCCTCAGCCATGGTTGATCTGACCGACGAGGAACGTGCCGCCGTCACTGCCACCATGAAGCGGCTGGCGCTGCTGATGGACGAGATCGGCTGGCAAACCCGCTTTGCCGATTTGTCGGAGCCCCAAGTCCGCGCCGTCATTGAGGAAGCCGTCGAGGGCTTTCGCGAGGCGATGGCTGATATCGCCAAGACCAAAAGCTCGGAGGTGCCGTTTTGACGTTGGCTTACAATCACAGACCCAGCTTCGCCGAGAAGGTGAACGCCGCTGTCGACGCAGCGCTGACCATGGAAAACGCTGGACGCACACCGCGCGATTATCTCGGTGGCTCGCGCCTCGGTCATGCCTGCGAACGCGCCTTGCAGTTCGAATTCACGCATGCGCCCAAGGACGAGGGGCAAGAGTTCTCCGGGCAATTGCTGCGCATCTTCGCCATTGGCCACTCACTTGAGGATCTGGCGGTGGCCTGGCTCCGTGGTGCTGGTTTTGATCTCTACACCCGCAAGGGCAACCGCCCTGACGGCGGTCAGTTCGGTTTCTCTGTCGCCGGTGGCCGGGTGCGCGGTCATGTCGATGGCATTATCGCCGCGGGGCCCGAAGGTCTCGGGCTCGCTGTTCCCGCGCTCTGGGAATGCAAGACGATGAACGCGAAGAACTGGCGCCTTTGCGTGAAGGACGGCGTCACCCTCGCCAAGCCAGTCTATGCCGCGCAGATCGCACTTTATCAGGCCTACATGGAAATGAGCGTGCCCGGCATCAGCGCCGCACCGGCCCTATTCACCGCCATTAACAAGGATACGGCGGAGATGCACCATGAGTTGGTGCCCTTCGACGCTGCCCTTGCGCAGCGCATGTCCGACCGCGCCGTGCGGATCCTGCGGGCGACGGATGCGGGCGAGTTGCTGCCGCGCATTGCGACCAACCGTGACTTCTTCGAATGCCGTTTCTGCCCTTGGGCGATGCGCTGCTGGGGGCTTGCGCCATCCACGTTCTGGAACTGGGCACGGTCTGTTTGTTTTGGGATGCGTGAGGGGGATGAAATAATCTTCAGGAGCTTTCTTTTTATTCGGCCACGCCATTGAAACAGTACGATAGACTTGCCCAAGGTCATCGATGAGCGAATATGCTTTCTCACCGCCAGAGAAGTCCTGCTTTGCAAGCCATTTTTTATAATCGCGCTTACAGTTTTCATTTACCCCGCCGTGAGACTTGATCAGAGCTGC
>CALEMZ010000145.1 GCA_937910975.1 uncultured Pseudorhodobacter sp.
GAGCGCACCGAGATGGCTGCGATCTATTCCAGCTTCCGCGATGTCTCGGGCATCCTGACACCGGGGGCCGCCTGGCTGGTGCTGCTGGTCGCACCACTGCCGGGGGTGTTTGCCGTGGCCGGGCTGGCCATGGCGGGATGTGTGGTGGTTGCAAGCAAATTGCACCCGCGGCTTGGCTCCAGCCGCCCGTCGCATGGGCGGTTGCTTCCGGGCGAATAGGCCTTAATCCAACAGCCGCCGCGCGATCACTTGCGCCTGAATTTCTGCGGCCCCCTCAAAGATGCTCAAAATTCGCGCATCGCACAGGATGCGGGAAATCTGATACTCCAGCGCAAAGCCGTTGCCGCCATGGATTTGCAAGGCATTATCCGCCGCCGCCCAAGCCACCCGCGCGCCCAAAAGTTTCGCCATCCCGGCCTCCAGATCACAGCGCTTGTCATGATCCTTTTGCCACGCGGAATAATACGTTAGCTGCCGCGCGATCATCACCTCGACGGCCATCATCGCCAGCTTGCCCGACACACGCGGAAACGCGATCAGCGATTTGCCGAACTGCTTGCGGTCAATGGCATATTGCATGCCCACTTCAAGCGCATTTTGCGCCACGCCAATCGCCCGCGCCGCCGTCTGGATGCGCGCAGACTCAAACGTTTGCATCAATTGCTTGAAGCCTTGCCCCGGCACGCCGCCCAAAAGGTTCTCACCCTTCACGGCAAAGCCGTCAAAGGCCAGTTCATATTCCTTCATGCCGCGATAGCCCAGAACCTCAATCTCGCCCCCGGTCATCCCCGGTGTGGGGAACGGCACAGCATCCGTACCCGGCAGCTTCTCCGCGAGAAACATCGAAAGCCCGCGGTAATCGGTTGTCTCGGGGTCGGTGCGCGCCAAAAGCGTCATTACTTGGGTGCGCGCCGCATGGGTGATCCAGGTTTTGTTGCCCGTCACCACCCAATCGTCACCATCCTTCACCGCCCGCGTCCGCAAGCTGCCCAGATCCGACCCGGTGTTCGGCTCGGTGAACACGGCTGTTGGCAGAATTTCCCCGCTCGCTAGCTTCGGCAACCACTGCGACTTTTGTGCATCCGTGCCGCCGCATAAAATCAACTCTGCCGCGATCTCACTCCGGGTGGCAAGCGAGCCAACCCCGATATAGCCGCGCGAAAGTTCCTCTGACACTACCACCATCGTGGCCTTGGACAGGCCAAATCCGCCAAGATTTTCCGGGATCGTCAGCCCGAAAACTCCCATCCCGGCAAGCTTCTCGATGATCTCCATCGGAATAAGTTCGTCGCGCATGTGCCAGCCATGGGCATGCGGCACCACTTCCTCATCGGCAAAGCGGCGGAACTGGTCGCGGATCATCTCCAGCTCTTCATCCAGACCGCTGGCACCAAAGGTCGCGCGGCCATGGTTATCTTGCATCAGGGCCACAAGGCGCGTGCGCGCGCCGGGTGTATTGCCAAGCGCTATCAGCCGCGCCGCAGCCGCGCCCGGCACCCAATCAAGCCCAAGGTCCGCCAGCCGTGCAATCTCGCCTTGCGACATTGGGATGCCGCCGCGAATTTGCGCCAGATACTCGCCAAAGCCGATTTGCAGCAGCAATTGCTCCATCTCGCCAAAGGCACCCGCCTCGGAAAGCCGCCCGGCCCAAGCGTGCATCTGCATAAGGCTTTCACGATAGGTCGCAAGCCAGCTCAGCGAATGGGCAGCAAACTGATTGGCCTCCATCGCGGCGGCGGAAACCTTGCCATCTTGCGTGACCAGCGCCCGCAGCGCCTCGCGCCCCTGTTCAAACAGCGCCGTCACTTCTGGAAGTGCTGCTTCGGTCAGATCCAATAGATCGGACAAGCCAAAATGATCGGTCAGGGTTTGGCCGTCGGTTTTGGCAATGGGTTGTCCATCATGGGCCATGGTTTGCTCCATCTTTCGCTCATGTTTCTGCACTTGCACAATGCCCTAAAGGCTTTGCAGGTGCGGCGCAACAAGATTTCAATAAGTGATGGCCATACGACTTAATCTGTCGCGGGTAATTTGATGCTGCGACGGGTTTGCAATCACGATATAGCGGGGATAGCAGGAAAGGAAGCCGCATGGATATCGTCTTGGCTGGGTTGGATTTTCCCATACTCTTATTGGCTCTGGCGATCACGCTCTTTGCCGGGTTCGTCAAGGGTGCCGTGGGTTTTGCCATGCCGATGATCATGATCTCGGCGTTCTCTTCGTTTTTGCCGCCCGAAGTGGCCTTGTCGGGGCTGATCTTGCCCACATTGGTTACGAATTTCGGGCAGGCGTTTCGCGATGGTTTTGCGGCCTTCATGCAGTCCGTGGTGAAATACTGGCGGTTCTTGCTGACGACAATAATTTTCATTGCCATCTCAGCGCAATTTGTGCGCGATATTCCGCAGGCGGTGTTTCTGGCTCTTCTGGGCGCGCCGATCACGGCTTACGCCTTGCTGCAAATGATGGGGCGATCACTGACCATCAGGTTAGAGCATCAGACCCGCGCAGAATGGGCCTTGGGCGTGGTGGCGGGGCTTTACGGTGGCGTGTCGGGCGTTTGGGGGCCACCGTTGATCGTCTATCTGATGTCCGTCGGGGTTGAAAAACGCGAGATGCTACGCGTGCAGGGGGTGGTCTTCATGATCGGCTCGGTGATCTTGCTATCAGCACATCTCAATTCCGGGGTGATGACGCCCGCCAATACCGCCTTTTCGGCGGTTCTGGTCGTGCCTGCTGTGCTGGGTATGGTGATCGGGATGCGGCTTGGAAACCAGCTAGATCAGGCGCGGTTTCGCTGGTGGACGCAAGCGCTTTTGGTGCTGGCAGGGCTGAACCTTATGCGCCGCGCTTTTGGGCTTTGATGCCCATTCTTGCGCTGGTGTCGGCGCGAAAAGCCGGGGGGCAAGCCCCCCGGCAGATAGTGTCAGCCGATCGCGGCAGCCTTCACATCTTCGTCGATAAAGGGCAGATACTGGCTGAAATTTGCGGTAAACATTTGGACCAGTTTTGCCGCCTGCGCATCATAGGCGTCCTTGTCCGCCCAAGTCTGGCGCGGGTTGAGCAGTTCATTAGCCACGCCTTGCGCCGCTACAGGCACCTCAAAGC
>CALEMZ010000146.1 GCA_937910975.1 uncultured Pseudorhodobacter sp.
GGATGTGGACGGATCGGGCGGGCGTGATGGCGCTGATTGCGGCGGGTATTGGCGGTGCGGCAGGCTATGGCGGTGCGGCGATTTCGGCGGCTGTGCCGGGGGTGCCGACGGGGCCTGTAATCGTGATGCTGTGCTTCTCGGCCTTCCTGATCTCGGCCTTGATATCGCCGCGCCGGGGGGTGATTGGCCGATTGCTGGGGGCGCGCGCGTGATGCTGGGCGAAGATTTCGTGGTGCTGTCGCTCGTCCCGATCCTGATCGCGGTATTGGCGGCGCTGGCTTGCGCCTTGCCGGGCAACTTCTTGTTGCTGCGCCGACAGGCAATGATGGGCGACATGATGGCCCATTCGGTGCTGCCGGGGCTTATTCTGGCGTTCTTGCTGACGGGGCAGGTTTCGGGCTGGGTGATGTTTGTGGGGGCAGGGGGGGCGGCGCTGTTGTCGGCTTTATTGGTGGAGGCGATCACCAAACTGGGCCGCGTGGACCCCGGTGCTGCCATGGGCATGACCTTTACCACCATGTTTGCCTCAGGCGTTTTGCTGCTGGAACTGACGGGCGCGTCGGGTGTGCATCTGGATGTGGAGCATGCGCTTTATGGCAATCTGGAAAGCCTGATCTGGCTGGATGCGCAGGGCTGGGCCTCGCTGCTGGATGCTGAGGCGCTGGCTGGCCTGCCGCCGGAGCTGGCGCAATTGGCGGTCGTTATGGTGCTGCTGGCGCTTTTGATGTGGGTGTTTTGGCGGCCATTGGTGATGGCCTCTTTTGATGCGGGCCATGCTGCAGTGCTGGGGCTGCCTGTGGGCATGATCTCGTTGGGTATTGTGGCGGCGACGGCGATGGCCTCGGTGGCGGCCTTTACGGCTGTTGGGTCTATCCTGACCATCGCGATGCTGATCTGCCCGCCCGCCGCCGCGCGACTGTTGACGAACCGTCTGGGCGTGCAGGTCTGGCTAAGCCTTGGGCTGGCGACGCTTTCGGCGGTGCTGGGTTATGTGTTGGCGGGCTACGGCCCGTTTTGGCTGGGGTTTTCGGCCTCTGTCTCGGCGGCGGGGATGATGGCGGTGGTGTCGGGCGCGTTGCTGGGCCTTGCCGCGCTGTTTGGCCCGCATCGTAAAGCGGGCTGACCCCTTCCCAAGCTTGACCCCCGCGCCTATAACCCCGTAACAACAAGCCATACACCCCGTTCAAACAGACCCGGAGCCCGCCATGCGCAAGGCCAGCCTTTCCCGCAATACCAATGAAACCGAGATTTCGGTGGCCATCAATCTTGATGGCACCGGGCAGTCGGATATCCAGACCGGGGTCGGCTTTTTTGACCATATGATGGACCAGTTGGCCCGCCATTCGCTGATTGACATGACGATCAAGGCCAAGGGTGATCTGCACATCGACGACCACCACACGGTGGAGGATTGCGGCATTGCCTTGGGTCAGGCCCTGGCGCAGGCCTTGGGCGACAAGCGCGGTATCCGTCGCTATGGCAGCTTCCATCTTGCGATGGATGATGCGCTGATCCGCTGCGCGCTGGACCTTTCGGCACGGCCCTTTCTGGTGTGGAACATACCCTTTCCCACCGCCAAGATTGGCACGTTTGATACCGAATTGGTGCGCGAGTTCTTTCAGGCGCTGGCCACCCATGGCGGTATCACCCTGCATGTCGATATGATCCACGGGTTCAACAGCCATCACATCGCCGAAGCGGCGTTCAAGGCCGTGGCCCGCGCCCTGCGTGAGGCCGTAGAGCCGGATCCGCGCCGCGAAGGTGCCATTCCTTCGACCAAGGGCAGCCTGTGAATGCTGACGGTTCTGGTCGATTACGATAGCGGCAATCTGCATTCAGCGGAAAAGGCCTTTCAGCGCATGGCACTGGAGGTCGGTGCGGGCGAGGTGCTGGTTTCCTCGCGCCCCGAGGATGTCGCGCGTGCCGACCGGATCGTGCTGCCGGGGGACGGGGCCTTTCCGTCCTGTCGCCGCGCGTTGGGCAGTTACGGCGGGCTTTTTGAGGCGATTGAGGAGGGCGTGATCCGGCGCGCCGTGCCTTTTCTTGGCATTTGTGTCGGTATGCAGATGATGGCGAGTTGGGGCCGAGAATTTAGCGATACTCAAGGATTTGACTGGATTGGTGGCGAGGTGGTACAAATCACGCCCGTGGATGCTGCACTGAAGGTGCCGCATATGGGCTGGAATGACCTCGTGCTGAGCGCGGCAGGGCAGGCGCATCCGGTGCTTGCCGGCATCAAGACCGGCGATCACTGCTATTTTGTCCATTCCTACCACTTCCGCGTGGATGATCCGGCACATCGGCTGGCCCATGTGGATTATGGCACCGAGATCACTGCGATGATCGGGCGTGACACGATGGTCGGCATGCAGTTCCACCCCGAAAAAAGCCAGGCCAACGGCTTGCGAATGATCGGAAATTTCCTGCGCTGGGCTCCCTGAGTGTGGGCGCGGCCGCGTTCAAAATGGCGGTCAGCGCATTGTTCAAAAACCCCATCACCAAAAGCGCGCGCCACACGGCCCAGCCCTTTGGAAAGGCGGTGCCGCTGGCCCAAAGCACCATGGCAAGTGCAGCCGCTGCAAGAGCAACCCGCAAAACACGATTGTGAAAGGTGAAAAATGCCCCACTGCGAGTTGGACGAAAAAGAACAATCCGCCCCAGAGCAGCGACAAGGCACATAAGAGCGCCAGTCAAAGCCGCTCATCTTCATGTCAACTGGGGCGGGCATCAGACGCGCCTGTCAGAGTTCCCCCCGATAGCAGTCAAAAGCCCGCCCTACGACCCGGAACCTGCGCTTATTTCACGCGGATCCACTGGCCGCCGTCGCGGCAAATGCCAAACACACAGCCTTGTACCGCAACGTTATTGCCCGACAGGCTCATTTTACTGCTGTAGGTTTTGTCCCGGTCTGGCGACCAAACTTTACCACCACCATAAGCCCCACCGCCCTTGGCTTGCATATCCCAAATGATGCGTTTGCCAATATTTTCAGATTTTAAATCCTTGCCTTTGCTGTCAAAGGATTTGATCAAGATACCGCAAAAGGCCGGGCCACAGGCACTGACCTTAACATGGCCAAAGTTGCCATTGTCATCTGGCTTGGTCTTCCACACGCCCTCCAGCGGATCTGCCGCGAATGCTGCCCCCGCAGCCAAAGTCATCACTGTCGCAAGAATAAGTCTCTTCATTCTGGTCCCTCCCAAAAACACTTGGCCAAAGCTTCGCTACAATTCATCCGCCAATCAAGCGTGACGTGGGGTCGTATCACTTGCCGTGTGCATCTTGGCATTTGCCCCCCCCTGTGCCAAAGACCCCGCAACCTGCAGTGACCGGAGACCGCCATGATCCTCTACCCCGCCATCGACCTCAAAGACGGCCAATGCGTACGCCTGCTGCGCGGCGAGATGGAGGCTGCGACCGTCTTCGGCGATGATCCCGCAGCTCAGGCCGCCACGTTTGAGGCGGCAGGATGCGAATGGATCCATCTGGTAGACCTCAACGGCGCTTTCGCAGGCCAGCCGGTGAATGCCGCCGCGGTCGAAGCCATCCTCAGCCGCGTGAAAGTGCCGTGCCAACTCGGCGGTGGCATCCGTGATATGGCAACGATCGAGGCCTGGCTGTCCAAAGGCCTGTCCCGCGTCATTCTCGGCACGGTCGCGGTGGAAAACCCAAGCTTGGTGCGCGAGGCTGCAATAGCCTTCCCCGGCAGGGTTGCCGTCGGCATTGACGCCCGAAATGGCCGCGTGGCGACCAAAGGCTGGGCCAATGAGACCGATGTCATGGTCACGGATCTTGCCCGCAGCTTTGAAGATGCGGGCGTTGCGGCCATCATCTACACCGACATTGACCGCGATGGCGCGATGCAAGGCCCTAATATCGCGGCCACCGAGGCACTTGCACGCGCCGTCACCATCCCTGTTATCGCTTCGGGCGGTGTCTCCTCCATGGCCGATCTGAAGGCCCTGCAAGCCACGAATATCATCGCAGGCGCCATCTCTGGCCGGGCGCTCTATGACGGTGCGATTGATCTTGCACAGGCACTCAAAGCCCTGAAAACCTGACCCCGCTTTCTTTTCGGTACAAATATCCTGGGGGGAATTGCCGCAAGGCAAGGGGGGCAACGCCCCCGCTTCCTCCCAACCCACTTGCTCTCCGCCCAGAATAAGGCCTAGAACAACTCATGCTAAAAACCCGCATCATCCCTTGCCTTGATGTCGCCGATGGCCGCGTGGTCAAAGGCGTAAACTTCGTTGGCCTGCGCGACGCGGGCGACCCGGTTGAGGCCGCGCGCGCCTATGACGCGGCAGGCGCGGATGAACTGTGTTTCCTCGACATTCATGCCACGCATGAAAACCGGGGCACCATGTTTGATCTGGTCACCCGCACCGCCGAACAATGTTTCATGCCGCTGACCGTAGGCGGTGGCGTGCGCAGCCATGAAGATGTGCGCGCATTGCTGCTGGCCGGGGCGGATAAGGTCTCGTTCAACTCGGCGGCCGTGGCCAACCCCGATGTGGTGGCCGAGGCGGCGGATCGTTTCGGCAGCCAATGCATCGTTGTGGCTATTGATGCCAAAACCGTCGCCCCCGGAAAATGGGAGATTTTTACCCATGGCGGGCGCAAATCCACCGGGATTGATGCCGTGGAATTCGCCCGCATCGTAACGGCCAAAGGGGCTGGCGAAATCCTTCTCACCTCGATGGACCGCGATGGCACTCGCGCGGGTTTTAATCTGCCGCTCACCCGCGCGATTTCCGATGCCGTGTCGGTCCCGGTCATTGCCAGCGGTGGCGTTGGCACGCTGGATCACCTTGTCGAAGGTGTAACCATCGGCGGGGCCAGTGCGGTGCTGGCCGCCTCCATCTTCCATTTCGGCGATTTTACCATTGGGCAGGCAAAGGCCCATATGGCCGCCGCCGGCATCCCCATGAGGCTGACATGAACGCAATTGACCGTCTGGCCGAAACCATCGCTGCGCGCAAAGGCGCGGACCCTGAAAGTTCGTGGACGGCCAAACTCCTGTCCAAAGGCCCCGAGAAATGCGCCGAGAAGTTCGGCGAAGAGGCGGTGGAAGCCATCATCGAGGCCGTCAAGGGGGATCGCGAAAAGCTCACCTCGGAAGCCGCCGATGTGCTCTATCATCTTCTGGTGATGCTGGCTGCGCGCGATGTTACGCTGGCCGATGTGCTGGCCGAACTTGCCCGCCGCGAAGGCACCTCCGGGCTTGCGGAAAAGGCATCGCGCGGCTGACGTGCGGGCCATTACAGCTTTGACGAAATGATCCCGGTGTTAAACCCGCCCATCCGCAACTCGCCAAAGAGGCGCTGATATTCGATCTTGGGGCAAAGATCCTGCACGATGTCGATGCCTTTTGCCCGCGCCATGGCCTCAGCTTCGGCGTTTGTGATGCCAAGTTGCAACCAGATGGTGCGCAGATGGGGCAGATGGGCTATCGCCTCCACAACAACCGGCAGCACATGCTCGGAGCGCCGGAAAATATCGACCATATCCACTTCAACATCGTCCGGAATATCGGCTAGGCTGGCATAGACCGTCTCACCCAGCAGCTTGGCTCCTGCATGGCCGGGATTGACCGGGATCACCCGCTTGCCGCGCAGTCCCATATAGCGCGCAACAAAATAGCTGGCCCTGAGCGGATTCATCGAGGCTCCGACAATCGCTATACAGCGCGTGCGGTTCAAAATATCGCGCAATTCCTGATCGGTCTGGCTCATATCGGTCACTCGTTTGGTGAGAGATCATAAAAAAGCGCCCGAGCCAAATGGCCGGGCGCGAGTCGCGGAACGAGGGACAGTGTAGGAGCTACGGGAGTTCCATGCCCGAGGCCGTACAGAAGATATGGGGCGCGTTTGCAAGTAATAAAGGGGCAATCGCGCATCTGTGATTACATCGCCCGTGTGACCGCCGCATAAAGCGAAATCGCCGCAGCGTTGGAGACGTTGAGCGAGCCAAACCCGCCTGCGGCTGGAATTCGTACCAAAACATCGCAGGTTTCGCGGGTCTTTTCGCGCAATCCCGGTCCTTCGGCACCCAGTACCAGGGCAACGGGTCGGGTTGCGGCCTGAGCCAGCCCGACAGAGAGTTCCGTCTCACTTTCGCCCGCCAGCCCGATCAGGAAGAACCCCATCGCGCGCAGTTCTTCCATCGCGTCTGAAAGGTTGGCAACCCGAAGATAGGGCTGCCGCTCCAGCGCGCCGCTCGCGGTTTTCGCTAGCGCCCCGGTTTCGGGGGCGGAGTGGCGGTGCGGGGCGATCACGGCGCGGGCGCCGAACACTTCGGCAGAGCGCAGGACGGCCCCCACGTTATGCGGGTCCGTCACCCGGTCGAGCAAAACCACCAAGGGCGCGCCGGTGCCAGAGATGGCCACATCATCGAGCTTGCCCCAGTTAAGGGGTTTGGCCTCCAGTGCAGCACCTTGATGCACCGAGCCTTCGTCAATCGGCACGTCAAACTTGCGGGGATCAACGATCTCAGGCTCGACCCCGCCCATGGCTATTGCGTCGCCCAGCTTGTCGGCCGCATTTTTGGTCAGCACAAGCCGTAGCTTCTCGCGCTTGGGGTTCAACAGGGCGTCGCGCACCGCATGCAGGCCAAAAAGCCAGACGGTTTCATGCGCGGCCTGCCGTTTGGCGCGTTCCTTGTCGATCACCCAAGTGGGTTTTTTCGCTACCATCTGTTCCTCATGCTCCGGCTGGGGCTCTCGCGCCCGATTGCGGGCCAACAATGCGGCTTGGGGCTGGGGGGTGCAAGCCAAATTCCGCGATCAAACGCATTTGCGAACTCAACATTATTCCGTCGCTTTGCGCTTGACGCCCCGAAACGCCCGCATTAATCAGCACCTTAATGGGCGACAGGCCGCAAGGTGTGGCAGGGGACTGTAACTCCCTCGCGGAGACGCACGCCAGGTTCGATTCCTGGGTCGCCCACCATCCACCCCCGTGATTTGGTGTCGAAGAGTGCGCCGGCGTAAAGGCGCGCGATGTCCGGGGCTTACGCGGAGCGGTCTCCATAACTGAGCTGCAATCCCAAGCCACAGAGCACGTTTCTGGCCGGAATGTCCGGAATGTCTCTGCGGCCGATGTCGGCGCGAGGTCTTGAGGGGTGACCCTGATGCAGGTTCAGATGGCCGGGAAGCCGAGAAGTGCGCGCTGATCGGCCCAGCCCAGAGGCAGATCTGGCAAGGCCCGCAGGCGTCTGGAGGTCAGGACGGCCGGCTGTTGGCCCTCCAGTATTGCTGCAGCGATGTCTGGCGCAAGCCAGGCCAGCGGCAGGATGCGGCTGACGGAGCCTTTCGGCAAGCCCTCTCGGGTCGTAATCTCCTCGATCGAGGTCGCCCGACCTTCGAGCAGTTCGTCTCGCCAGCGGCGGGCGTCGGCGATGGTGGCGATCAGTTCGGGATCGCGATGGGCTTCCTTGTTCGCTGTCCGCACGACGATCGGCCGGGCGCGGCCGTTCTGATTGAGCGTGAACGGGATGTCGAGGCTGGCCAGCCTCGACGGCTGTTCGACCCCTTGGTCCGGCACGGCGCCGAGGTTGATCTGGATCTTCAGAATCCCCGGCATCAAGTCGACCCGCTTCAGAACCGGGCCGAGCATTGCACCAGCCGCGTCCTCGGTTGCATTTGCAAGTCGCGCGGCCAGTTCGGACCCCCGCGAGAGGATGGCGCCAACTTCCGGGGTCCCTGCCGCGCTTCCCGCCAGCGCGGCGATCAGCCAGCCGCGATCGGCGAGCGCCTTTGCGACTGCGGTCCGGACCACCGCTTCGAACGGCTGGGCGGGCAGACGCTCGCCTCGTTCGGGTCCGGTTTGGCGCTTCGGCTTCGAGGTGTAGTACCAGTAGCGCTTTTTCGCCGTCGTCCCCAAAGCCGGGAGTGCCTTCAGCGCATAGGTGGTCTTCATCGGCGCGCCCTTCGCATCGAAGAAGACGCCGTCAAGCCAGCGGCGCACGGGTTTGCGTCGGATAGCGATCTCGCCGCCGCCATTGACGTCGAGCATTTCCTGTGCGGCCTGCCAGGTCACGGGATCGACAATGGCGGCATGCTGACCCTCGTGCACCTCGTCCCGATGCCGGACCTTTCCGATGTAGGTCCGATTGCGTAGCAAATGATAGAGCGCACCGCGCGAGTAGGCGGCCCCGCCGGTCACGCGCCCGAAGCGATCCGTCCGTCGTTTGCTGACAATGCCGAGCGCGTCGAGCCGGTCGATCAGCGCGGGAACCGAGCGCAGCGCGAGGTATTCGCGATAGATCGCGCGTATCGCCTCGGCTTCGGCAACGTTGACGATGAGCGCCTTGTCCTTGACGTCATAGCCCATCGGTACGGCTCCGCCCATCCAGAGTCCCTTGCGCTTCGATGCCGTGACCTTGTCACGGATGCGCTCAGCGGTCACTTCCCGTTCGAACTGGGCAAACGACAGAAGCACGTTGAGTGTGAGCCGCCCCATCGATGTGGTCGTGTTGAAGGCCTGGGTGACCGAGACAAAGGACACGCCCGCCGCATCGAACACATCGACGATCCTGGCGAAGTCCGACAGCGCCCGGGTCAGGCGGTAATGACCAAGATTGA
>CALEMZ010000147.1 GCA_937910975.1 uncultured Pseudorhodobacter sp.
GGAAAGCGGATGCCCGCTCTATCACAGCGGCGGTTACCGCCCGTTTGAAAGGATAATGCCATGAAAAAGCTGATCCTTATAGCAAGCGTTACCGCCACACCGGCACTGGCCGCTTCGGGCCCGTTCTTCTCGCTGGGCAACACGAATTTTGTCGTGTTGATCTCCTTCTTGCTGTTTGTTGGTGTGCTGCTGAAATTCGGCGTGCCGGGCAAACTGACAGGGCTTTTGGATGCACGCGCTGCCCAGATCAAAGCGGATCTGGATGAGGCCCGTGCGTTGCGCGAAGAAGCTAAGGCCATTCTGGCCAGCTATGAGCGCAAGAAGAAAGAAGTGCAGGAGCAGGCAGATCGTATCGTTGCCTCTGCCAAGGAAGAAGCGGTTGCCGCGGCCGAACAGGCCAAGGTTGATCTGGCCAATTCCATCGCACGCCGCCTGACTGCGGCAGAAGACCGGATTGCGTCGGCGGAAGCCGGGGCTGTGCGGGCTGTGCGCGAACATGCCGTGACGGTTGCCATTGCGGCGGCAGCCGATGTGTTGGCAAAGCAGATGACGGCGCAAACCGCCTCTGCCTCGATTGATGATGCCATCAAGCAGGTTGGCGCAAAGATGCACTGACCCCGCTTTGGGCTAATGATATGGAACGACCCGGCCATTGCGCCGGGTTTTTTCATGCGCAGTGGCCATGAAGCATGGGCTGACGCTAGAAGGGCAGTCAGGTCCCGTCAGGTCAGGCCCTTAACGCGAGATTTCATGATCATAGCGTTGCAACGCTATCACCTCGTGCTTTTCGGCCTTCAGCTGGTCTGCCAGGGCCGTTTCAACAAAATCGAGATGTGCGTTCACCGCCTTGCGGGCGGCCTCCGGATCACGGGCCTGCAGGGCGTCATTGATCGCGCGGTGCTGGTCCAACAACATGCCGCGCGTAGTCTTGTTGCGAAACATCATTTGCCGATTGTAGAACACGCCTTGCTTCAACAGGTCATACATAGACCGCATCATATGCAGCATGATGACATTATGGCTGGCCTCAATGATTGCCATGTGAAGGGCCGCGTCAAGTTCGGACTCATCAGCCGAGGCGCGCTTGCTATGGGCGGCCTCCATCTTGGCATAGATTGCCCCCACAATCTTTAAATCAGTGTCCGATCCCAGTCGCGCAGCGCGCTCCGCTGCCAAACCTTCCAGATCGCGCCGAAAAGCGAGGTAGTCGAAGACCGATTCTTCATGCTCGGAAAACAGCTTGATCAGCGCCTCCGAGAAAGCGGAACCCAAGACCTCTGCCACGAAAATACCGGAGCCGGGGCGGCTGTCGAGCAGTCCGCGTTCATGCAGATTGGCGATTGCATCACGCAGGCTGGGGCGAGATACGCTCATCCGCTCTGACAATTCACGCTCGGACGGCAATCTTTCACCAGGACGTAGAATGCCGCGTAAGATCAACTGCTCAATCTGGCGGACGACGGCAGTGGACAACTTTTCAGAGTGAACAGGTTCAAAGGGCATTTGGCGCTCCATACAGCATTGGTCAAATTCTATGACCAAAGCGTGCGGGCCTCAATGAAATTCCGGCAAGGGAGCGTTTCAATATGCGGTAAACGAAAAAAGGGCGAGATATTTCCCGCCCTTTTGCCATTGCGATACGCCAATCAGTTCGGGCGGATGATGATTTCCACGCGGCGGTTCTGCGCGCGACCTGCCTCTGAATAGTTGGAGGCGATGGGTTGGTCCTCACCCCGGCCAAAGGCCACAATCCGCCCCCCCGGCACGCCATTGGCCTGCAAAACCGAGGCCACAGCCCCGGCGCGGCGTTGCGACAGGTCTTGGTTATAGGCGGCGGAGCCGGTGTTGTCGGTGTGGCCAACCACCTGCACGGTGGTGTTGGGATAGTTCAGAAGGCTGCGGGCCACGGCCTGCAAATCTCGTGTCAGATCACCACGCAGGCTCGCGCTGTCGGTGGCAAAAAGAATGTCTTGCGGCAGGTTCACGACCAACTCGGACCCGGTGTTGGTCACGCTGACGCGGTCATCACCGATGGAATTGCGTAGCTCTGCCGCTTGGGCATCCAGCGCTGAGCCAATGGCCCCGCCGATAATCGCGCCAAGACCAGCCCCGATGACCGTCTTGGCCAACTTGTCATCGCCCTTTCTGGTTGCACCAATCGCGCCACCGATCAGCGCGCCGGTTACAACACCCGTATTGGTGCGGCGGTTATTTTCGGTTGTCGGAGCCATCGGAGCCACACAGCCTGCCAATGTCATCGCGCCAAGCGTCAACAGTAGAACGGATTTCTTCATTGTCATCTCCAGCCTCATATTATTGGCCCCTCGCAAAGAGAGCAGCCCTTCATATACCGCAAAACCCTGTCCTGCATCCGGTTCCATGTAGCCTTCGGCGGAAATTGGCCAATCAGGCGGATATCGCATCGCTTTCGTGATCTGCGCGCGCGCCTTCCCAGGCCAACAAGGCACGCTTTACCGGCAGCCCCCAGTGATAGCCGCCCAATGCGCCCGATTTGCGCAAGGCGCGGTGGCACG
>CALEMZ010000148.1 GCA_937910975.1 uncultured Pseudorhodobacter sp.
TATCGGCACCACACCGCCAGGGTGATGGGCGCAGAGATGCACCCAACGTTCGACCTTCATGTTGCTGATATTTGGCTAAAAGCTTAAAACAAACTGACGGAGCCGGTTTTCCGGCTCCGTTGATAACCTGCCTGCCGGAAGTTCCCTCCGGGTCAGGGCTCGTAGCCCGGACCCGACGATAGCTGACCCTCCGGCATTGTCACAGCAAAGTGGCTTGAGGCGGCCAGAATGCCCGGCTAGCTTGTTCGGATGACGAAACGCAACGCTTCTCGCTATTTCAAGACGGGCCCCGAATTCAGGGCGGACCCCGAAATCATCCGTCTTGCGGTGAGGCTCTACGCTAGGTTTCCGCTTTCGCTTCGGAACGTCGAGGATCTGCTGCACGAGCGTGGCATTGAGTTTAGCCACGAAGCGGTTCGGTTTTGGTGGAATAGGTTCGGCCCCATGTTTGCGGCCGATATCCGCAGAAACAGAGCCGGTCGGGTGGCTGAATGGCGTCAGTTGGGCGAGACAAAAGGGGCAGCTTCAATTTCCTTGCAGAGGCTGGTTCGCGATGGTCTGACAGCACCCTCACGAGATATGTGCAACAGAGCCGGGGAAAAGGGATGGACTTCTACAATCACAAGCGCACGCATTCCGCACTTGGCGCCAGACCGCCAGCCGTGGTCTATTGGGAGCGAAATGAAACAACCCAATCCGATCAACAGATGCAAAGAGTAGCTTAATTTACGCCAGAACCCGTCCAAACAATGAGGAGTAGCTCAGAACATGAAGCGTGGGATCATGACGACGACTGCATTGTCGTTGGTATTCAGCCCGATGGGTGGGGTGCCTTCATTTGCGCAAACTATGTTGACGATCGGCGATCGGCCGGTTGCCTGTGTGGCTGACGCCTCGGCGTGCCCTGCCGAAGACTTGTGCATAACTGTCCCGGAGGGCACATGTGAAAGCCCGGAAGCGATTGCCGCCGCCACGGCTGCTGTAGAGCTTGAGGCAGCACGTCTGGCCGAAGAAGACGCCGCGAAGGCCGCCCTTGCTGCAGAGGCTGAAGCTGCCCTTGCTGCAGAAGCCGAAGCCGCCCTTGCCGCAGAGGCTGAAGCTGCCCTAGCTGCAGGGGCTGAAGCCACCCTTGCTGCAGAGGCCGAAGCCGCCCTTGCCGCACAGGCAGAAGCCACCCTTGCCGCAGAGGCCGAAGCTGCCCTTGCCGCAGAGGCAGAAGCCACCCTTGCTGCAGAGGCAGAAGCCGCCCTTGCTGCAGAGGCTGAAGCCGCCCTAGCTGCAGAGGCAGAAGCCACTCTTGCTGCAGAGGCCGAAGCCAGCCTTGCCGCAGAAGCAGAGGCACCAGCGGCTGAAACGCCAGCAGAGCCTGCCCCTGTAGAAGTTGTGGAAAGTCTCCCAGAAGCGTCCCCCGTGGAAGCACTCGTGCCCACCACAGAGGCTGTGGATATGCTGTTGAACCTGTTGGGCGATGCGACCGCCAGCGACGAGGCTCCTGCGGCAGCTGCAGCCGCCACCTCTGACGCCACGACGACCGCCACCACCGAGACGACGGTGACGACCGAGACAGAAATCACTGAGGCGACGGCGCGTTCTTCTAACGAGGAATTTGCGGCCGCGCCCACAGTGGTTCAGGGCGGCAAGAAAAGCGGCCTCAGCGATCTGGAAAAAGTGGGGCTTGTTGCACTTGGCGCGCTGGTTGTCGGGGCGATCCTCAACAATGGCGATCAGGTCGTTTCAAATTCGGGCGATCGGGTTGTGGTGAAAAGCGATAACGGCGATCTTCGCGTGTTGAAAGACGATGACACGCTGTTGCGCCGCCCCGGAAGTAAGATACGGACAGAAACCTTTTTCGATGGCTCCACCCGCACAACGCTTAATCGCGACGACGGGTCAGTCATCACCACGATCCGCGATGCCTCGGGCCGGGTCTTGCGGCGCGCCCGCATGGATGCCAACGGGCGTGAGACGTTGCTGATCGACGATCTCGCCCCGGTGGAGCGGGTCGAGATTTCGACCCTGCCGCCCCCCGGCCCTGCGATGGTGATTTCAACCTCGGATGGAGGGCAATCGCTCAGCGAGGCTTTGGCTGCGATCAAGGCGCGCGACAATACCCGCGCCTACAGTCTGCGTCAGATCCGCGAGTATCGCGAAATTCGGGCGCTGGCCCCAACGATTGA
Organism: uncultured Pseudorhodobacter sp.; assembly: GCA_937910975.1. Classification (GTDB taxonomy): domain Bacteria; phylum Pseudomonadota; class Alphaproteobacteria; order Rhodobacterales; family Rhodobacteraceae; genus Pseudorhodobacter. The sequence goes on from CALEMZ010000148.1 coordinate 2,178, forward strand.
TGTGGAAAACATTACCTTCCGCAGTGGGTCTGCAGCGATTGACGCAAGCGAGGCCGAAAAGCTGGCGCAACTCGGATTTTTGATTGCGCGGGTGATCCGTGAGCGACCCTATGAGTTGTTTTTGATTGAAGGCCACACGGATGCGGTGGGCTCTGCCGGGTCAAACCTCGCGCTATCGGATAGGCGCGCTGAATCAGTGGCTCTGGCACTGACGGAATATTTTTCTGTGCCGCCGGAAAATCTGGTTGTTCAGGGTTATGGTGAGGCGGAGCTGCGGATACCCAGCCAAGCAGATGAACCTCGCAACCGACGGGCTGCGGTGCGGCTGATCTCGCCCCTGATGCATACGGCAGGTTTGCGTTGATCGGGATTTTCCCATTGGTGCGACACAGGACACAGCGGCATATTGCCCCTGTAAAGAGGGGAAGAGATGCGTTTGCTTAACCATGACCGGATGCCGGAGACTGCGCTGGGCTGGCATGAGGCGGGTAAGGGGGCGGCCTTGGCGACTGTGGTGGAAACCTGGGGCTCTGCCCCGCGCCCTGTCGGCAGCCAATTGGCGATATCGGGGACGGGGGAGATGATGGGCTCCGTCTCGGGCGGCTGCGTCGAAAGTGCTGTGGTGCATGAGGCGCTGGCCGCGCTGCAAGACGGCAAACCAAGGCTGCTGACTTTCGGTGTCGCGGATGAAGAAGCCTTTGCTGTTGGGCTGGCCTGCGGCGGCACCATCAAGGTTCTGGTGGAGCCTGTCGGCACAGGCGAAGGGGGCATTTCGCCCGCGCTTCTGGCCGATCTGGTCGCGGCACGGGCGACGCGGCATGCAGTGGCCCTGCTTACCCATCCTCAAACCCACGCCCGCCGCCTGACTGCCGGGCCGGATGACCCAAAGGCCCTTTCGATTGCCGCCCGGATGCGCAACGACCGCTCGGGGCTGGAGGAAGATGGCTGGTTCATCGGCATTCACAACCCGCCGCTGCGTATGGTGATCGTGGGTGCCGTTCATATTGCGCAAAGCCTCGTGGTGATGGCACGGGCTTGCGGCTATGATCCGACCCTGATCGACCCGCGCGGCGCTTTTGGCTCTGCCGAACGCTTCCCCGGCGAGGTGATTTCCGAAGATTGGCCGGATGAGGCGATGGCCGCCCTTGCCCCCGATGCCCGGACCGCCGTGGTTACACTCACCCATGACAGCAAGCTGGATGATCCGGCGCTGATGGCTGCACTCGGCTCTGATGCCTTCTACATCGGCAGCCTCGGCTCCACCCGCACCCATGCCAAACGCGTGGATCGCCTGCGCGCGGTAGGCTTTACTGAGACGCAAATCGCGCGCATTCACGCGCCCGTGGGCCTGAACATTGGCGCAAAGTCCCCGGCAGAAATCGCCGTCGCTATCATGGCGCAAATCACCCAAAGCCTGAGGCAAGGCTGATGGATTTTGGCGAGGAAGTGGTGACGATGGCGCTTGGGGCGATATTGGCCCATTCGGTTGCCCTGCCGAAGGGCCGCCTGCGCAAAGGCATCACCCTTGGCGCGCCGGAAATCGCGACACTGCTGGCTGCGGGTATTGAGCGTGTCACGGTGGCCCGGCTGGGGGCGCAGGATGTGCATGAGGATGCGGCCGCACTGGCGCTCGCCCGCGCCTTGGTGCCAGAGCCGGAAGCGGCAGGATTGGTGTTGCGCGCGATGGGCACCGGGCGGGTTAATATTCTGGCGGCGCAGGCGGGTATCACCCGGCTCAACCCCGCCCAAATTCACGCGCTCAACGCCACCCATCCCATGATCACCCTCGCCACCGTGCCGCAATGGCACCGGATGGATCCCGGCGACATGGTCGGTACCGTAAAAATCATATCCTACGGCGTGCCACAGACCGCGCTGACCAAAGCCTGTGCCGAGGCCCGCAACGGCTTGTCACTCTGCTCCGCCAAATTGCAAAATGTTGTCTTGTTGCAAACCATCGTAGGCGCGGATGATGGCGAGAAAGGCCAACATGTGACCAAGGTGCGGGTTGCCCGTCTCGGTGCGCGCCTTGGCCCCAAAACCCTCGTCCCCCATGAAATCGATGATCTTGCCCAGGCTATTGCCGCACAGATGGCGGATCTGATTCTCATCCTTACCGGATCGGCCACCTCTGATGCTGCCGACACTGCCCCTGAAGCGCTGCGCAGGGCAGGGGGGCGCTTGATCCATTTTGGCATGCCGGTTGACCCGGGAAATCTCTTGTTCATCGGCGAGATCAATGGCTGCCCTGTCATCGGCCTGCCGGGCTGTGCCCGCTCCCCCGCGCTTAATGGCGCGGATTGGGTGCTGGAACGAATGATTTGCGGCGTACCCGTCACCGGGGCCGATATTGCTGCGATGGGGGTGGGGGGGCTGCTCAAGGAAATCCCGTCCCGCCCGAAACCGCGCGAAAGCTGAAATGCAAAAGGCCCCGATCACATCAGGGCCTTAACATCCGTCCAGCTTTCTTTTCGGCCAAAATATCCCGGGGGTCGTCCATTGTGCGCCATTGGTTCAAGCCCAATGGACGACGGGGCTGGCCCCCGCTGGTCCCAGCCTAAGCCAAAGGTTATTTCGGCCCGATCATCATGACCATCTGGCGCCCTTCAAGTCTGGGCATGGACTCAATTTTCCCTGCCTCAGCTTCAATTACGTCATCGGCCACCCGGTTCAACAGCTCCAGACCCAACTGCTGGTGCGCCATTTCACGGCCACGAAACCGCAAAGTCACCTTCACTTTGTCGCCTTCTTCCAGGAACTTCATGACCGAGCGCATCTTGACGTCATAGTCATGCTTGTCTGTTCCCGGACGGAACTTGATTTCCTTGATCTCAATGATGTGCTGCTTCTTGCGGGCTTCCGCCTCGCGCTTTTGCTGCTCATACTTGAATTTGCCGAAGTCCATGATCTTGCAGACCGGCGGCTCCGCATTTGGCGAGATCTCGACCAGGTCGAGCCCAGCCTCCTCGGCCATGGCCATCGCGCGTGCCGGTGTGACAACTCCGACGTTTTCACCATCCGCACCAATCAGGCGGATTTCGGGGCCGCGGATGCGGTCATTCACGCGGGGGCCCGTATCGCGTTGCGGCGGGGCGTTGTGGGGTCTGCGGGCTATGGTTTGCTTCCTTATACAATGAATATCAGTGTGGAGAGCTATCCCCACGCGGCGTAAAATAGACGCGGGGGCCGGGT
>CALEMZ010000149.1 GCA_937910975.1 uncultured Pseudorhodobacter sp.
AAAATGGCCGCGTAAGTTCTACGAATGCACCCCGTTAAAAATGGGGGGATTACCGGGCCATCACCGCGCGCCGTTGCCACGGAAATTATCGTTGCCGGGTAGGAAATTTTGGTAAGATAGGGGGCATAGGCCCCTAACCCTGTTGCTTCAATCGCCCAGTTTGGCGTGCACTTCGTCCAGATCAATCTCGCCAATCGGCATCTTGTTACCCGGATTTTCAAAGTCATATTTGAACAGCTGAAAATCGCGCTTGTAGATTTCCCAGACCAGATGCATCGACATATCGTCGAAGTAATCCTCTACCGGGTGGGCGCGTTTGGGGCCGTGGCCTTCGCTTTCGTTAAACTTCGGGATTTTCTTCAGGTCCACCTTATGCGGCGTCTTGATGTTATCGAGCACCTCTTTCATGCCCTCATCGAACGTCTCGGTGAAGAAGATTTTGTTATAGTGCCCGCCATTACCGATAAAGGTTGAGACATGGCCCGACATGGCTGACCAATGGATATCCGGGTCCATCGGTTTGCGCCAACGAATGGTGTCGCGGGCAAAAAGCAAGAACCGCCGGAAGCTTTGGATCTGGTCAAACTCCTGCTTGCCATCATCGCCGCCCACTTCGATCCCGTATTTTTGCACCAAGAGCGGCACAAGATTGCCACGGTAGCGTTTGCCATTGCGCTGGATGCCGCAAATCTTGTCGAAAAATGAGCTGAGAATACGGGTATAGGGGTTGCGTACGCAGGTAAATGCATAGGTGCGCTGCGCCTTCACGCTGCGTTCAATCAACGCCTGACTGTTTTCTTGCGCCCATTTGTGCAGGCCTGCGGTCGAATCGTGGATATCGCCATCGAAAAATTTGCCATGATCTGAATAGAACATAATCTGCCCGATCGATGAGCAGGCGCATTTAGGAACGACGCGATAGATAACGCTTTCGCTTTCCGTCATCCATGTACCGGGAAAACCCATAAAACTCCGCCTCCATAGCCCTTGGCCCCATCTAACGGACGTTTGGGAAAATTTCACTGCAAAAAAGCAAAGAAACGCTGTCTTTTCAATGACTGATAAAGCTATTTAGGGAAACAATGACCCAAAACAGGGCTTAGAGTCTCCGAAATGGCAAAAATCGCCTATATCCTTTTGTGCCACAAAGACCCCGAGGGGATCATTGCGCAGGCAGAACGCCTGACTGAAGGGGGGGACTATGTCGCCATCCATTTCGACGCGCGTGCCCGGACGAGCGATTTTGAGAAGATTCAAAGCGCGCTTTCGGTCAATCCATCCGTGGCTTTCACGCGCAAGCGGTTGAAATGCGGTTGGGGCGAATGGAGCCTTGTCGCCGCGACCTTGTCGGCGGTGCGCACAGCCGTAGAGGCATTTCCCCGTGCGACCCATTTTTACATGCTTTCGGGCGACTGCATGCCGATCAAATCGGCGGAATACGCGCATGAGCTTTTAGCACGCGAAGAGGCGGACTATGTTGAAAGCTTTGACTTCTTCAAGTCCGATTGGATCAAGACCGGGGTCAAGGAAGGGCGGCTAGTCTATCGCCATTGGTTCAATGAACGCACACATAAGCGGCTGTTTTACACCTCGATGCAGGTGCAAGAACGTCTGGGCCTTGCGCGCCGTGTGCCTGCCGATTTGCAAATTCAGATCGGCAGCCAATGGTGGTGCCTGCGCCGCCGTACGATCGAGGCGCTGCTGGAGTTTTGCGAAAAGCGTCGCGACGTTATGCGCTTTTTCCGCACCACATGGATTCCGGATGAGACGTTTTTCCAAACCCTTGTGCGCCACTTGGTGCCGGAACATGAGATTCGCAACCGTACACTGACGTTCCTGATGTTCACCGATTACGGTATGCCTGTGACGTTTTACAATGATCACCACGACCTGCTGCTTAGCCAAGACTATCTGTTTGCCCGCAAAATCTCACCCGATGCGGCGGAGTTGAAGGATCGTTTGGGCAAGCTCTATTCAGCCAAAGGTGCACGTTTCCCCATCTCCAACGAGGGGCGCAGCCTGTTTCAGTTCCTGACCGGACGCGGCCGGATTGGCCGCCGTTTGGCGCCAAGGTTTTGGGAGACTGAAAGCAGCCTTGGCCGCGAACGCACGCTGTTGATGGTAATCTGCAAGAAATGGCATGTTGCCAAGCGGTTGGTGCAACGCATCCACGAGGTGACCGATTTGCCGGTAGTGGAATACCTGTTCAATGAAGCCTCTACCCCCTTGCCTGATCTGGGTGGTATCCAATCCACCCTGGAAAAGCGCACGCGGCATCGGCGGGCGCTGGTGCGGATGTTGTTTGACTTTTGGAACAAGGGCACGCTGATCATCTGCATTGATCCGGCCAATGTGGAGCTAATGCGGGATTTCGCCGCTGACAAATCCACCGTTCGTCTGCTGGAGGTGGAATGCGAGTTTAGTGATGAATATCTCATGGGCCATGCGCGACGTGTGGGCCTTGCTGGTGATAGCTCTCCGCAAGAGGTGATTGACAGGCTGTTGCCGACCATCCGCTATGATGTGACGTTTGAAAGTGACCGAATCCGTGACGCCGATTTCAGCAACCTGATCCGCCTCCGCGAGGCGGCCTCAAACGAAGAAAATGCCGTGTCTTTGGCGGCTTTCCTTGGTATTCCACTTATGCAAGCGCGTGAAATCGCGGAAACCAACCATTTGTTTGTGGATTGAGCCATGGCCTATACTTATGACCCCCAAAATATCTTTGCTCGTATTCTGCGCGGCGAAATTCCCAACAAGACCGTGATTGAGACGGAGCACACGCTGGCATTTCACGATATCAACCCCGGTGCGCCGGTGCATGTGTTGGTGGTCCCAAAAGGGGCTTATGTCTGTTTTGACCATTTTGCGGGCCAGGCTTCGGAGTTGGAGATCGTTGATTTTCACCGAACTGCGGCCAAAGTCTGTGCTATGATGGATGTGGCCCCGGATGCGGGTGATGGTTATCGCGCGATTACCAATGCCGGAGAGAACGGCGTGCAAGAGGTTCCGCATTACCATTTGCACATCATCGGTGGGCGGCACTTAGGGCGGATGCTGGGGAAAGCCTGAGGCGGTTCGACCCGGACGTATTGCACAAGAACCGGGTCGCTTGGGGTGGATCTGATCAGGCAATGTGTTTGCAAAAGCACATAAGGAGCCTGCGCCAAGGCTGGCGGTGCTATGCCTGCGGCGCGGATATTTATGAATAGATGAAATCGACGGTGGGGCGTTTCAGCTTAATGCGCCTCGGCCCAATTGGCGCCTTGGCCGGCATCTACGTTGATTGGCACCGTCAGATGCACGGCGGGGGCGGCAGCACCTTCCATCACCTGACGCGCGGCCTGGATCAGCGGCTCTACCGCGTCTTGATGCACCTCGAACAGCAATTCATCATGCACTTGCAGCAGCATCTTGGCGTCGATATCGCGGATCGCATCCGGCATCCGCACCATGGCGCGGCGGATGATATCGGCTGCGGTACCCTGGATCGGCGCATTGATGGCGGCGCGTTTGGCAAAACCTGCCGCAGGGCCTTTTGCGTTGATTTCAGGCGTATGGATTTTGCGGCCAAAGAGGGTTTGCACATAGCCATTGTCTTTGGCGAATTGCACGGTGGCATCCATATATTCGCGGATGCCGGGGAACCGCTCAAAATAGCGGTCAATGAAGCCCTGCGCCTGCGCGCGCGGGATGCGCAGGTTGCGCGCAAGCCCAAAGCCGGAGATGCCATAGATCACGCCGAAATTGATCGCCTTGGCTTGGCGGCGGATGCTTGGGTCCATGCCCTCAACAGGGGTGTTGAACATTTCCGATGCTGTCATGGCGTGAATGTCGATCCCATCCTTGAACGCCTGTTTCAGCGCCGGAATATCGGCGATATGGGCGAGGATGCGCAGTTCGATCTGGGAATAGTCGAGGCTGACGATTACCCGGCCTTTCGGGGCCACAAACGCCTCGCGGATGCGGCGGCCTTCTTCGGTGCGCACAGGGATGTTTTGCAGGTTCGGATCGGTGGAAGACAGCCGCCCCGTGACCGCGCCCACCAGCGAATAAGAGGTATGCACCCGCCCGGTTTCAACGTTGATATGGTCTTGCAGCGCGTCTGTGTAGGTGGATTTCAACTTGGCAAGTTGCCGCCAATCCAGCACTTTTCCCGGCAGTTCATGCTCCGTCGCCAAATCTTCCAGAACATCGGCCCCGGTGGCATAGGCGCCGGTCTTGCCTTTGTTGCCCCCCGGCAGGCCCATTTCATCAAACAAAATCTCGCCTAATTGCTTGGGAGAGCCGACATTGAAGGGCCGCCCCGCCAGTGTCTGGATCTCATCCTCCAAGGCCGCCATTTTTTGCGCAAAGCTGTTGGACATGCGCGACAGCGTGTCACGGTCGACCTGAATACCCGCCATTTCCATCTGGGCCAGCACCGGCACCAAGGGGCGTTCCAGGGTCTCGTATACGGTTGTCACCTGCTTGCGGTGCAGTTGCGGCTTGAACAATTGCCACAGGCGCAGGGTGACGTCGGCATCTTCGGCGGCGTATTTCACGGCCTCGTCCACCGGCACCCGGTCAAAGGTGATCTGGCTTTTGCCGGAGCCCAGAAGTGATTTGATCGGGATCGGGTTGTGGCCCAGATAGGTCTCGGCCAGCGTGTCCATGCCGTGGTTGTGCAGCCCCGCATAAAGCGCGGATGACATCAGCATGGTGTCATCAATCGGGGCGACGCTGATGCCCTGACGCGCAAAGATTTTCGCGTCATATTTCATGTTTTGGCCGATTTTGAGGATGCTGCCATCCTCCAGCATCGGGCGCAGCATCTCCAGCGCGCGGGTCAGCGGCAGTTGCCCTTCCATCAGGTCGGTGGAGCCAAACAGATCGCCGCCGCCCTGCTTGTGGCCCAAGGGAATGTAGCAGGCCTGTCCGGGTTCAACACAAAGCGACACGCCGACCAATTCCGCGCGCATCTCATCAAGGCTGGTGGTTTCGGTATCCACCGCCACATAGCCGCGCGCATAGGCCCGGTCGATCCAGGCTTGCAACGCGGGCTCATTGCTGACGTTTTCGTATTTTGCATGGTCGAAGGGCAGGGTGGGGGCATCTGGCGACGCAAGGCTTGCCGTCTCAAGTGCTACCGGGGCCGCAACCTTCAGGCTGTCGGCCACACGTTTGATCAGGGTGCGGAATTCCATTTCATTCAGAAAGCCCAGCAGGGCCTCGGCCTCGGGCTTGCGCACCTCAAGGCTTTCAAGCGTAAAATCCAGCGGGGTTTCGCAATCGAGCTGCACCAAACGCTTGGAAATGCGGATCTGGTCGGTGTTGTCCAAAAGGCTTTCGCGGCGTTTGGGTTGCTTGATTTCACCCGCGCGCGCCAACAAGGTTTCCAGATCGCCATATTCCTGAATCAGCAAAGCGGCGGTTTTGATGCCGATGCCCGGCGCGCCCGGCACGTTATCCACCGAATCGCCTGCGAGCGATTGCACATCAACCACCCGGTTCGGGGCCACGCCAAATTTTTCAAACACTTCATCCGGGCCGATAAGCTTATTTTTCATCGGGTCCAGCATGCCCACGCCATCGCCGACCAATTGCATCAGGTCCTTGTCGGAGGAGATGATCGTCACCTGTCCGCCCGCATCGCGTGCGTGGCAGGCAAGGGTCGCGATGATGTCATCGGCCTCATAGCCCTCCGTCTCGATGCAGGCGATGTTGAAGGCGCGGGTGGCGTCACGGGTCAGCGGGAATTGCGGGCGCAGGTCTTCGGGCAATTCGGGGCGATTGGCTTTGTATTTTGGGTAGATGTCATTGCGGAATGTTTTGGAGGAATGATCGAAAATCACCGCAACATGGGTGGGGGCATCGCCGTTCTTGTTGCCTTCCAGATAGCGAAACAGGATGTTGCAAAACCCGGCAACCGCGCCGATGGGCAGCCCGTCCGATTTGCGCGTAAGCGGTGGCAATGCGTGATACGCGCGGAAGATATAGGCAGAACCGTCAATGAGATGCAGATGGTGGCCCTTGCCGAAACTATGCGTCATGCCCGTCTATCTCCCCCGCGTCGTGGTCCGTGGCCTTCTTTACATGTTCTGGCGCGGGGTTCCACCTGCGCTTTAACCCCGGCCTGCCTGACCGCTCCAATACAGGGTCAGGCGGATGGATTGGGGGACGGGCGTCCAGCGACCAATTGGCAGGCCTGCGGCTGCGGCAAAGCCCGGAACATATAGCGGAAGAGGCGCTTTATTTTGCCTTTTCGGCGGCACTTTCATGGATATAGCGACGGTCGCAATAACCGCATTCCACATAGCCCTTGTCCTCGGGGATGGTCAGCCAGACTCGTGGATGGCCCAAAGCTGGGCTATCGCCATCACAAGCGATTTTCCAACTGGAAACGATTCTGGTTTCGGGGGCGGGTGCGGTCATGATGCGGTCTTTCTGGGTGAAGGTCAGGTTGCCGCCCATGATAGCGATCCCTGAGGGCGCGGCAAGAGTTGCAGACGATCTAAGCGCAAAGCGCGAGGCCGCTGTCCAATACGGGGGCCGCTCCCGCCATTCGTTGACGGGCCTTGGCAGGCCCATCGCCTCAAGGTTGGGCCGGGCCGCCCGCTTTTTTGCAAAAGCGCGCGGCGGTTTCGCCTGAATTAGCGGTCATGCCCGAACCAGACATGCCACAATGCGCCGCGTGATCGGAGCCACGACCAACACTGCGGGAAAGGCCAGCGCCCAACTGGCCAGCCAGACCCCAAGCCAATGGGCGGGGAAATCCGCATCTAGCCCAAGCACCCGCCAAGTGGCGATGCCAGAAACCATGGCTGACATCAGGCCCGAGAGGATGAAACCGAAAAGGATTGGGGAGAAACGGGCTGGGATCATGGCTGTTGTCCTGATTTGGAGAGTGCCGAAAGGGGGGGCATGGAAGTTTCTGCACCACATTTACTTTGTAAAAATACATTCGGGGGCAAACGGCCCCAGGCACCCGGTTACGTCAATTCCGCCGAAGGTATCACGGGAAAAAACGCTCCACCCGACCAAAGGCCAAACCAATCTTGTCCCTTATGCGGCCGGTGCACGCCCAATTCTACCAGCCGATAGAATGATTTTCGGTCAATCAGCGCCTCCAGCCCGGCACGTATCATGACATAGGGCGACGGCTCCTCCGTTTCGGCGTCCCGCATGAAGCGGAGCGGATGCTCCGGCCCCGCCGTCACCTTGTCGCCCACCTGCGTTTCAAACTGCAAATCTTGGTGCTCGCCTAGGCCTGAAACCTCAAAATCCACCGCCACGAAGGGCGCATCCTCTACTGTGATTCCCACCTTCTCTACCGGGGTGACGAGGTAATACTTGCCCGCCTCCAGCTTCAAAATGTTGGAAAACAGCTTCACCAGTCCCGGTCGCCCAATTGGCGTGCCTTGGTAAAACCATGTCCCGTCGCGCTTGATTTGCATGTCCAGATCGCCGCAAAATGGCGGATTCCACAGATGCACAGGCGCAGGCCCCGCCCCTTTGCCCGTTCCTTTTTGGGCGGCCTGTAACGAGGCCATCACGCCTTCTGCGCTTGGTTTCACAATCAATTGTCCGCTCAGCCTTTTTGCCATTTGTACCCGGCGCGATAAATCGCTCTAATAGGATCATATACCCTGTGCCCGAGGATTGTCATGCCCCACACTAAAGATCACATCCAAGACGCCGCCCAATTGGTGACTCAGATCGAAGCGCTTGGCGAAAAACTGCATGCTGCGAAAGTTTCGATCAACCAACGCTTCATCGGGCAAGACAAGGTGGTCGATTTGGTGCTTGCTTCGCTGCTTTGTGGTGGCCATGCGCTGCTGGTGGGCCTGCCGGGCCTGGGCAAAACCCGGCTCGTGGATACGCTCTCTACCGTCATGGGGCTCAAAGGCAATCGCATCCAGTTCACCCCCGATCTTATGCCAGCGGATATTCTGGGGTCTGAGGTGCTGGATGGTACCGACGGTGCGCGGTCGTTTCGCTTCATCGAAGGCCCGATCTTTTGCCAGCTTCTGATGGCGGATGAGATTAACCGCGCCTCGCCCCGCACCCAGTCGGCGCTGCTGCAAGCCATGCAGGAACGTGAAGTGACAATCGCGGGCAAACACCGCCCTCTGGGCAGCCCTTTCCATGTGCTCGCCACCCAGAACCCGATTGAGCAGGAAGGCACCTATCCGCTGCCCGAGGCCCAGCTTGACCGATTCTTGGTGCAGGTTGATGTCGCCTACCCGGACCGTGCCACCGAGCGTGACATTTTGCTGGCCACCACCGGGGCGCAGGAGGCGCAGGTGCATGGCGTCTTTACTGCCGGTGAGTTGCTAGAGGCGCAATCGGTGCTGCGCCGGATGCCCGTGGGCGAGCAAGTGGTGGAGGCGATCCTTGACCTCGTGCGTGCCTGCCGCCCTGATGAGCCGGAAGGCGCTGCCCTGCGTGGCCAACTTTCTTGGGGGCCGGGGCCGCGTGCCGCCCAATCCCTGATGCTCATGGTGCGCGCCCGCGCGTTGCTTGATGGCCGTCTTGCGCCGTCGATTGCCGATGTTGCGGCCCTTGCGCGCCCGGTGCTGATCCACCGCATGTCGCTTTCTTTTGCGGCGCGTGCGCGGGGGGAAAGCCTGGCCGGGCTGATCGATGCCACCGTCAGCCGCAGCCTCGGGCTTGAGGCCGCGGCGTGACAGAACCCGCTGCCCTTTCCGTCAGCTTGCGCGCCCGCGCCGAGACGCTGGGCGAGGCCCTGCCCGCGCTTTTGGCGCAGGCAGAACATTTGGCGGCAACGGTGATTTTAGGCGACCATGGCCGCAGACGGGCGGGCATGGGGGATGAGTTCTGGCAATATCGCCCGGCCCATGCAGGCGATAGCGCGGCCCATGTCGATTGGCGCCGCTCGGCCCGCTCTGACCAGCATTTCGTGCGGGAACGCGAATGGCAGGCGGCGCAAACCATCTCACTTTGGGTGGACCCGGCACGATCCATGCAGTTTTCCGGCGATCCCTCGCGTGCACCCAAGGCTGACCGTGCGCAGCTTTTGGCATTGGCGGTGTCGGTCCTGCTTTTGCGGGGCGGTGAACGTGTGGGCCTCGCCGGTGCCGAGGCACGCCCGCGTTCGGGCCGGGCGCAAGTGCTGCGTCTGGCCGAAGGCATCGCTGCCGCAGCGGATAACCCCGACGATTACGGCAGCCCTGAGGTGTCTGGCCTTTCCAGCCATGGCCGCGCCGTTTTCTTTTCGGATTTCCTTGGCGATCCGGAAGAGGTGGAAACGGCACTTGGCATGGCCTCGGATCGTGGCGTGCGCGGGGCGCTGGTGCAAATCCTTGATCCGGCGGAAGAGGAATTCCCCTTCGATGGCCGCACGATCTTCGAATCCATGGGCGGCAGCCTGCGCCATGAAACCTTGCGCGCAGGGGATTTGCGCACGCGGTATCTCGACCGCTTGGCAGAGCGCAAAGCCCGGCTGGAAACCCTGGCCCGCGCCTCTGGCTGGCATTACCTGTGCCATCACACCGGCCAATCGGCGCAATCGGCGCTTTTATGGTTGTTCACCGCATTGGAACGGGGGCGCTGATGTGGATGATCGGGCCTTTGGGCTTTACCTCGCCGCTGCTTTTGCTGGGGCTGATAGCGCTTCCCGTGCTGTGGCTGTTGCTGCGTGCCGTGCCTCCCGCACCCATCCGCCGCCGCTTCCCCGGTGTGGCGCTGCTGTTGGGCCTGAAGGATGACGAGGCCGAGACGGATAAAACCCCGTGGTGGCTGCTTTTGTTGCGCATGGCGGCGCTTGCAGCGGCAATCATCGGTTTTGCCGGCCCCGTGCTGAACCCCGAACAGCGTGATGTGGTCGAGGCCAGCCCGCTTTTGATCCTGATGGATGGCTCTTGGGCCGATGCCCGCGACTGGTCGCGCAGGCTTGACCGTGCCACGACATTGGTTGATGAGGCGGGCCGCGCGGGCCGCCCCGTTGCCCTGATCCGGCTGACAGACCCGCCTGCCGATACGGTGTTTCAGGCGGCAAACGCACTTGGCTCGCGCATGGCGGGCATCACGCCCAACGCATGGATTCCTGATTTCGCAGGCTGGTCCAAAATTTTGCCGCAGGGAGGTTTTTCCAGCTTCTGGCTGTCGGACGGGCTTGACCATCCGGGCCGGGAAACCTTGCTTTCGGCGTTGCAGGCGCGCGGCAGTGTCACCGTCTTTGAAAGCCCGCGCCCCGTGTTGGCCCTGCGTCCCGCCCGCTTTGAGGACGGCGTGATCAAACTATCCGCCACCCGCTTGCCCGCCACTGACCCGGCAGAGGTGGATGTTTCCGCCCGTGGCCTTGATCCTTCGGGGATTGAGCGGGAGTTGGCCCGCCTGCCGCTGCGCTTTGTGGCCGGAGCGGCTATCGCCGAAACCGCGCTTTCACTGCCGCCCGAATTGCGCAACCGCATCTCGCGGTTTGAACTGGCGGGCATCCGCTCTGCCGGGGCTGTCAGCCTGACGGATGACAGTTTGAAACGCCGCAAAGTGGCACTGATTTCGGGGCAGGGTGGGGCCGAGGGGCTGCAACTTCTGTCGCCCACACATTACCTGCGTCAGGCTTTGGCGCCAGTCGCCGAACTTATCGACGGCAGCCTTGCGGATGTAGTGTTGGCCAATCCTGATGTGATCGTGCTGGCCGATGTCGCAACCCTCTCGCCCGATGAAGGCGAGGCAATCTGGGATTGGCTGGACCGGGGGGGGCTGCTGCTGCGCTTTGCGGGCCCTCGGCTTGCCGCTTCTGATGTCAGCCGCGAGTCTGAGGATATGTTGATGCCCGTGCGCCTGCGGATCGGTGGCCGCAATGTCGGTGGCGCGATGAGTTGGGGAGAGCCGAAATCGCTGGCCCCGTTCCCCGAAGGCTCGCCGTTTTACGGGCTGGAAATTCCCGCCGATGTTACGGTTTCGGCGCAAGTCCTTGCGCAGCCGGACCCTGATTTGGCCGCGCGCACTATAGCCGCGCTGGCCGATGGCACGCCTCTGGTCACGCGCAAAGCCGTGGGGCCGGGGCAGGTGGTGCTGTTCCATGTCACCGCCAATGCCGAATGGTCTAGCCTGCCGCTTTCGGGGCTTTTCGTGCAAATGCTTGAGCGTTTGGCGGCTTCCACCCGCCCGGCCGCCCCTGATGCAGCCAATCTGGAAGGCCAGATTTGGGTGCCGCAAGTGGCGCTGGATGCCTTTGGCGCGCTGGGTGATGCGGGCGAGGTGGCCGGCGTTGAAGGTGCCGCCCTTGCCGCGGCCCTTAGCGCTGGCCCCTCGGCGCAATTGCCGCCGGGGCTTTATGCCGGCGAGGATCGGCGCATCGCGCTGAATGTGATCAATGCCGAAACCACGTTGGAGGCCCCGAAATGGCCTGCATCGGTCGCGCGCGAAGGATTGGATGTGCAAAGCGAACAGGCCCTGAAAGGCGCGGCCCTTGCCACCGCGCTGTCACTTCTGCTGATCGACGTGCTTGCGGCCCTTGCCCTTTCCGGGCGCTTGCTGGGCGGCTTGCGCAATGCCGCGCTGCTGGCCACCGCCCTTTGCATTTTTGCAGCACCCCAGGGCCTGCGCGCACAAGAACCCATGCCCGACGATCTGCGTGCGATAGAGGCCACCATGGATGTCCGCCTTGGCTATGTTCTGACGGGGGATGCCAAGGTTGATGCTATATCGGAGGCAGGTCTGCGCGGCCTTGGTCAGCGCCTGTTTGAACGCACAACGATCGAACCCTCCGCCCC
>CALEMZ010000150.1 GCA_937910975.1 uncultured Pseudorhodobacter sp.
AAACAAATCCGTCGGCTTGCAAATCACGCTCGCGATTTTTGCGATGCTGGCGGTGGGTATGGGGTTGGAGCATTCCGGCGCGGTAAGGCTGATCGTGGATGCGATTTCACCCCATATGCTGGGTTTGCCGCCTTTCGTGATGGTGTTTGTGGTCTATGGGCTGGCATCGGTGCTGACCGAGATGGTGTCAAACAATGCGGTTGCCGTGATTTTGACGCCGATTGCGATTGGTTTGGGGATGTCTTTGGGCGTGGACCCGCGGCCCTTGGTGGTGGCGGTGATGTTTGGTGCATCGGCTAGTTTTGCCACGCCGATTGGCTATCAGACCAACACGCTGGTCTATGGTCCGGGCGGGTATCGGTTCACTGACTTCCTGCGCATCGGGGTGCCGCTGAACTTGTTGATGATGGTGGTGATGAGCACGTTCATCCCGCTGTTTTTCCCTTTTTGAGGTGAGGTCATGATGAGAGCTTTAAGGTTTTTTCCGGTGGTCGTCTTGCTCGGTTGTGGTGCGGTCGCCCCGGTGCCGGAAGCCGCAAGGTTAAGCGCGGATCAGGTGACGGTGGTGCTTTCTGACGGGTCCAACTGCCGGGCACCGATTGGCGCGGGGCGAATGGCGCTGTGCGGGGCGGGCTATGATTACCGGGTTGATCTGGTGCAAAACCCCAACCTGTTGCGCCGCTTTGTCGAAGGCGCGTTCGGGGCTTTGGGGGCCGAAGGGGTTTTGGCCCCGATGGGGCAGGTGAGCTTGACGGATGATGCCGGGCGGGAATATCGGTTCGTCTCTCCGCCCCCTGTGGCTGAGGAATAACACGCCTTGCGCCTCCTCGCTTACGGGTGGTTCCCGGCCATGGGGCGGGGCCTCCTGTTGGTATGGGCGGGGTTGCGGATGGGGTGCGCGCTTGTGTATAGGGCGGTAACAGCGATTTCAGATAGCGGAGACCGGGCTCATGGCAGGCCATTCAAAATGGGCGAATATCCAGCACCGCAAGGGCAAGCAGGATAAAATACGTTCCAAGATGTTTTCCAAGCTGGCCAAGGAAATTACCGTGGCCGCCAAAATGGGTGAGCCGGACCCCGACAAAAACCCACGTCTGCGCCTTGCGGTGAAGGCGGCAAAATCCCTCTCGATGCCGAAGGATGTGATCGATCGCGCGATCAAGAAATCCATGGGCGGCGATGCGGCGGATTACACCGAGATCCGCTATGAGGGCTACGGCATCAATGGCATCGCGATTATCG
>CALEMZ010000151.1 GCA_937910975.1 uncultured Pseudorhodobacter sp.
TGGAATGAATATTTCCCACACGCCCGACGGGCCACGCTTGCGCATCGGGGCACGGCGGCCATCCCAGAGGTTGAAATCACCCACCACAGCGGCGCGTTGCGCGTTCGGGGCCCAAACCGCGAAATGCACTCCCTCTACCCCCTCATGCGTAATAGGATGCGCGCCCAGAACCTGCCAAAGGCGCTTATGCGTCCCCTCTCCTAGCAGGTATTCATCCATTTCCCCCAAAACCGGGCCAAAGCGGAAGGGATCATCAAACACCCATGTGGTGCCGTGGCCGCGAGCCTCCAGACGGTATGCGCAATGGCCGGGAAGATCGGCGGTGAACATCCCTGCCACGCCCTTATAGGGTATGGCAGGGATGTTGCTACCAGCCAGAACTGTCAGCGCCTCGGCCCCCGGAACAAAGGCACGAACTTGCCAGCTTGCGCCCACTGGGTGCAGACCCAAAACCGCGAAGGGATCACCATGCGTGCCTTCCGCGATGGCGCGGGCGGTGTGCAAGGCGAAAGCGGCGGTTGGTGGGGTCATCGGCTATTGCCCTTCATAACGCCGGCTCAACGGACCAGATATCCGCCATATAACCACGGATTGTGCGGTCGGAAGAAAAATAACCCGAGCGCGCAGTGTTGAGTGCCGCCATCCGCAACCATTGGGCGCGATCACTGTAAGCAGCGTCAACACGGGATTGGGCGGCAAGATAGCTGTCAAAATCCGCTGCGACGAGAAAATAATCGTGATGCCAGACGCGATGGACCAGCCCATGGTAACGGTCTGGCTCGGTTGGTGAAAACTGACCCTCAGCAATGGCTTGCAGCACCGCCTGCAGGGCAGCACTTGCCTCAATCGCCTCACGAGAGTGGTCGGGATTCTCGCGGCGTTTGACAACCTCGGCGGCGGTGAGGCCAAAGAGGAAGAAGTTCTCCTCCCCGACCTCGCGCAATATTTCGACATTGGCCCCGTCGAGCGTGCCGATGGTGGGCGCGCCATTCATCATGAACTTCATATTTCCGGTGCCTGAAGCCTCTTTACCCGCGGTAGATATTTGTTCCGAAAGGTCAGACGCGGGGATCAACCGTTCGGCCATGGAAACATTGTAATTGGCCGGGTAGATCACCTTGAGGCGGTCACCAACTTCAGCATCATTATTAACAACGGACGCCACATCATTGATAAGATGTATTATTTCCTTAGCGACAGCATAGCTTGGCGCAGCCTTCCCACCAAAAATTTTGACGCGATGCACCCAATTGGCCTGCGGATTGGCCTTGATCGCCTGATATCGAGCGATGGTTTCCAGAATGTTCAAAAGCTGGCGTTTGTACTCGTGGATGCGCTTGATCTGTACATCAAACAGCGCATCGGGGCTGGTGCTGATGCCGCTGGTTTGGCCTATCCAATCGGTCAGCGCGGCCTTATTCACGCGCTTGGCAGCGTCAAAAGCCGCGAGAAATCCTGCATCATCGACATGGGGTTCAAGGCATTTAAGGCGGTCCAGATCCGACTCCCAACCGGGGCCAATGGTACCTGTGATCAGGCCAGCCAGCGGGCGGTTAGCCATGCGCAGCCAACGGCGCGGGGTGACGCCGTTGGTTTGGTTGATGATGCGGCCGGGATGGAGTTTGTTCAGTTCCGGAAAGAGGTTTTGTTTCACCAGATCGGAATGCAGCGCCGAAACGCCGTTAACGCTATGTGCGGTGATGAAGGCAAGCTCCCCCATCTGCACCTCATTATGCCTCACGATGCCCACGTTCTGCGGGCGGTTCGGGTGGGCGCGGCGATGCGACTCATCAATGCGCTCAACGATTTGCATATGGCGCGGCAGCACGGTTCCGAAAGTGAAAGTCGACCATTTTTCAAGGGCTTCCGGCAATAACGTGTGGTTGGTGTAGCCAAGGCAGGCATGCGCTGTCGTCAGGGCCTCGTCAAAATCAAGGTGGTGTTCATCAACCAGCAGGCGGATGAGTTCCGGCCCGGCGATGGCGGGGTGGGTGTCATTCATCTGAATCGCGACATGAGTGGGCAGCGCACGGATTTCGAGACCCGCCGCAATGTGACGGCGCAAGATATCTTGCAAGGCGGCGGAAGTAAGGAAAAACTCCTGCTTCAAGCGCAGCTCCTTGCCCTGATAGGTGGTGTCATCTGGGTATAGTACGCGTGACAGCGTGCGGGCCAGTGCCTCGGGCTCGGCGGCGGCGGCGTAATCGCCGCGGTTAAACCGCTCCAGATCAAACAGAGTTGTAGGTTTGGCCCCCCAGAAACGCAAAGTGTTGGCCCATTTGCCCTGCCAGCCCACGACCGGCATATCATGGGCGGAAGCGATGACAGTTTCGCCGGGGACCCAAATATCCCGCCCGTCGCGGTGCTCAACGTCGCCTTTGAACGGGATCGTATAGGCGGCCTCGGGGCGGGCAAACTCCCATGGGTTAGGTTGCGACAGCCAATCTTCGGGAGTTTCCACCTGAAAGCCGCCTTCAAACCGCTGTCGAAAAAGGCCATGCTCATAACGGATGCCATAGCCATAGGCCGGGCAACCGACGGTGGCCATGCTTTCCATGAAACAGGCAGCCAGGCGCCCCAACCCGCCATTGCCAAGGGCGGCATCAGGTTCATCCTCGATCACATCACGGTAATCTTGTCCATGAGCGGCCATCACGGCCCTTGCCTCGGCATCAAGGCCAAGGTTCATCGCGGCGTCTTCCAAAATGCGCCCGATCAGAAATTCCATCGACAGGTAATACACCCGCTTGCGCCCTTCGGCCCATGTGCGGCGGGTGGAGGCAAACCACGGGCCCATAATGCGGTCACGGATCGAAAAGGACAGTGCCATGCGCCAATCATAGCGGCTGGCATGGGCGGCGTCTTTGCCCAGCGTATAGGTCAGATGGCGTAAGACGTCCTCGCC
>CALEMZ010000152.1 GCA_937910975.1 uncultured Pseudorhodobacter sp.
CTGGGATTGAATTTTCCGACCATAGCCAGATAAGAAGCCCTATTCCTTTTGCCGAAAGCCCAAAACGATGAACCGCCTGTATCACTTTCCTCTTTCGCCATTTTGCCGCAAAGTCCGGCTGACTTTGGCCGAGAAAAAGCTGGAGGTAGAGCTAGTCGAAGAACGTTATTGGGAGCCGTCCGCCGATTTTCTGCGGCGCAATCCAGCAGGAAAAGTGCCTATCCTGAAAATGGATAGCAAAATTCTGACCGAGAGCCAGGCAATTTGCGAATACATTGAGGAAACCAATCCGACACCGCAACTGATGCCGCATGACCCCGATGATCGATTTGAGGTGCGCCGCTTGTGTTCGTGGTTTGATGATAAGTTCCATTCGGAAGTGACGTCGAACCTGCTCTATGAACGGTTTACCAAAAAGGTGATGAAGCTAGGTTATCCTGACAGCAAAGCGGTGAAACTCGGCGCGGCGCGGATCAAGTATCATCTGGATTATATGGCATGGCTGTTGGATCAACGCCGCTGGTTGGCCGGTGATGTAATGACCTTGGCCGATTTCACCGCCGCCGCACATCTGAGCTGCCTAGATTACATTTCCGATGTGGACTGGAATCGATCAGCCAATGTAAAAGATTGGTATGCAAAGATAAAATCTCGCCCTTCTTTCCGCCCATTGTTGATGGATCAGGTTTCGGGCTTTCCGCCACCATCCCATTACGCGGATTTGGATTTCTGAGGCTCTAAAGCGTTTTGGGTTAGGGTTGAAACCCCCTAGCCGCGCCAATTTCCGAACCCATAGCCGAGATAGTCGCGGAAATAAGCGTCGCGGGCTGCTGCTTCGATCTCGTCATCATAAATTTCGGCCAGCAGGTCCAACGACGGGTTGGTACGGGTTGGCAAAGGCGGGCAAGTGACCCCAAGCTCGGCGGCCAAAAAACCAAAACCCATGATCAGCGTTTCCTCTCGCAGCACCAAGTCAGGGCCTTGGAATTGCGCGAAGCCTTGCAGCACCGCCGTTTGGCTGGCAAAGCGCGGGTCAATCCGCAGGCCGGTCTGCCCCGCCACATTCAGCTTCAAAAACCGAAGAAACTCGAGGAAGACTTGCCGATGGTCCGCAATTGAAAGGCTTTCGCCGATTTTCGGCAGCGTAATCTTATAGCTTTTGATGAGGCCTTCACGGATATGGGGCAAGGCCCCCGTCAAGATATGGCTGCAAAACCCGGAATGCGCGCGCGCCACGGGATGGCGCAAGACGGTAAAGCTACGATGCCGGCTGTGCTTTCGCATCCACATCCGAAGTGTCTTCTGGGAAAAATCAGCCGTGATTGCCCCAAGACCCGCAAGCCATTGCGCCACGCCTTCCTCGGGGCCGCCGCGCAGCGGCATGTAAAGTGCCTCCCCCGCCGCCAAGAAGGAGGGAATGGCAGGCGCTCGCCGTGGTTCGAAATTCGGGGTTCGGGCGAGATTGAAGCGATCCAGCCGGGAAAGGGCCGCCACCATCTCCTCGGGGTTTTCAACTTTTTCCGACAGCTCTTCGGGGTTTTGCTTTTTCAGTGTGCCATCGGGGGCCTCAAGCACCCCTTCCACGCCGAGATAACGAGCGAGTCCGTTGAGCACAGCGGTGTCGTTGATGTCCTCGTAGTCAATATAGAAAGCAGTTTGGCCGCTGGTTTGAAGCCCATGCAACAGGCGCAGTTGGAACGCTTGCAATTGTGCAAGATGGGCCGAAAACTCAACAGCATCAAACCGCGCCTTTGCCGTTTTCAGTCGCTTCACATTGGTCAGTTTCCATTGCCCGGTTGCTTGGGCGATTTTCCAGCTGACATAGCTTTCGACGGGGTTGCGGGTGAGGATAATTTTAGCGCAGCGCGGATCTGCGAGCACTGTGGGCAAGACACGGGGGTCATGGTCGTGGAAATAGCGAAACCCCGTAATTCCATCACTTTGTTCCCTCATTCGGCGCAGCAACAAAAATGGGTCGGCCTCGCGCTGGGTCAAAGTGATGCCGAAGGCTTCTTCTTTGTTCAGCTTGCAAATGAAGTGCGGGTTAAACGCCTCACCATGGCACGAAATGCCGGGCACCGCGTTGAGGTTCGCCTCCAGAAAATTGCTGCCCGTCCGCATTTCGGCGAGCAATACAAAGCTGTCGAATTTTTGATCCAAAACGTTACTTCACCAAATAGGGCCGACCGCGACGGGTGGCGTTTTGTTGCAAATCTTCCCCAACAGGGAAATCGCCCATCAGCATCGGCTGCATGCCTTGGTTGCGCAAATTTTGCAGGAACTGACCAAAGCCGCTCAGGTCAGTCATACGCGGTGCCCCTGTCAGGCGGCGCAGCGCCCTCGGGCTGATCTCATCCACGATGGTTTGCAGCGGCTCCATCGGATTCCCCACGAATTCGGCCAGGTTCCAGATGCGCGAGCGCGCCTTGGTCCATGGGTTGCGCAGGATGTTCAAATGCTCTTGCTCCAGCTTTTGCAGGCGCGCGGCCTCTTTCCGGATTTCAGAAAAATTGAGGTTTAACTTGAACAGCGGCACTGCCCAGGCACCCGAAATCACCGATATCGTAGCGTTCGGATCGCTGGCAAGTTGCCAGTTGATTTTCTGGCTATCAGCAGGTCCGAATTGAAAGCACTGCCGTTCTCCGCGCGTGTTCCAGAGTAGGTTTGCAAGAAAGCTTTTGGGGTTATAGTCGCGGATGGCAGCCGAGTCGCTCATCGCGCCGTTGTAAATGCTTTCGCCGCCTGAAAACTCCACCCGGTTCAGCGCGAAAAGATGGCCATGCACACGCGTGCCCGTCATCTTTCCAAGCCACGGCTCAAAGTTTTCAAACAGTTCAGAAAATCCTTCGAAAACGGAATATGGCGAGGCACTTTTGCCATTCTCCCAGTTCTCGTTGGGAAAACGACTTTGCATATAAAGGCCAGATCGCCCCTTGGTGCGCCGCTCAACCGCCTTTGAAAACAGGCGGTCGATCTTACCGGGGTTAGGCTCGGCGGCCGCCTGCCCGACACCCTCCTCGGTCATGAACACGCGGTAGAGCTTATGGGCATGCGGCCAGATCTTGCGCGCAACGAAACAGTCTGACCGACGCAGAAGTTGTAGGTGGTCATCATAGAAAATATGCGGTTTGCCCTGAAAATCGAATTTCGAAAGGGTGAGTGAGCGGCTTTCTACATTGGCGGAGAAACGGCGCACCAGCGTTTGGAAATAGGATTCGTCGGGGATCCAGACTCGGCGAAAAAAGCGGTCAATCTCTGCCCGCTCGGGGTCTTCCAATATGGC
>CALEMZ010000153.1 GCA_937910975.1 uncultured Pseudorhodobacter sp.
CGTCGGCGGCAAAAAACGCGGTGTCGGTGGCACCGGGGCAAAGTGCCGTCACGCTTACGCCGGTGCCGGATAGCTCGGTCGCCACGGCCTCGGACAGGCTAAGGAAATAGGCTTTGGTGGCCTGATACACCGCCATATTCGGCCCCGGCAGGAAGGCTGCGACAGACGCGACATTCAAAATACGGCCTGAGCGGTTGGCAACCATATGCGCCACCGCGCGCTTCATCAAAATCGTCGCCGCCACAACGTTGACCGAGATCGACGCCGATTCACGCGGCCAGTTTTCCGCATCGGCAAAGGCCCCGTTGCGCCCGAGTCCTGCGTTGTTCACCAATATCCCGATCTGGCGGCCAGTGCTGGCATCAAGCCAGAGTTGTTCCACCGCATTCGTGTCTGCCAGATCGGCGGGCAGCACCAGCACCGCGATATGATAGGAACGCTCCAATTCATCGGCGAGCAGTCGAAGCTTGTCCTCCTGCCGGGCGGTCAAAATCACGTCAAAGCCGGATTCCGCGGCCAGAATGGCAAATTCACGCCCTAGGCCTTCAGATGCTCCGGTAACGAGGGCCCAAATTGCCACGCCCCTAACCTTTCAAGGCTGCAACGCCGGGTAGGTCTTTGCCTTCCATCCACTCAAGGAAAGCCCCGCCCGCGCTGGAGATATAGGTGAATTGATCGGCCACCCCGGCTTTATTCAGTGCCGCAACCGTATCGCCCCCGCCCGCAACCGAGACGAGTTTGCCCGTAACCGTCAGCGCGCCCGCTTGTCTCGCGGCGGCATTGGTGGCCGCGTCAAAAGGTTCAATTTCAAACGCGCCCAAGGGGCCGTTCCAGATCAGCGTGCGGGCGGCGGCAAACACTTGCGCCAGATGGGCCACGGTCGCAGGGCCAGCATCCAAGATCATCGCATCCGCCGGGCATTGGCTGGATTCGACCACCTCAAACGCGGCCCCCGCCTTGAACTCGCGGGCCACGACCACGTCTATGGGCAGATGAATCTCACAGCCCGAAAGGTCGGCTTTGGCGAGGATTTCGAGGGCGGTTTCGGCCATATCGCGCTCGGCAAGGCTTTTGCCAACCTCAATCCCCTGCGCCACAAGGAATGTATTGGCCATACCCCCTCCGATAACGAGGTGGTTCACCTTGATCACCAGATTGCCCAAAAGTTCGAGCTTGGATGACACCTTGGCCCCACCGACCACGGCCACCAGTGGGCGCGCAGGGTTGCCCAAAGCGGCCTCCAGTGCAGAAAGTTCGGCCTGCATCAAGCGACCCGCGCAATTGGGCAGCAGCCGGGCAATGCCCTCGGTGCTGGCATGCGCACGGTGCGCCGCCGAGAAGGCATCATTGACATAGACTTCGCCCAGAGCCGCGATGCTGGCGGCGAGCATGGGGTCGTTTTTTTCCTCACCGGCATGAAAGCGGGTGTTTTCCAGCAAAACGACATCGCCCGCGCCCATGGATTGAACCGCCTCTTTAGCGGGGCCACCGATGCAATCGCGCGCAAAGATAACTTTGGTTTGCGGTAAGGCTGCCTGAAGGGCCGGGACAACCTGAGCAAGGCTCATTTCTGGCACGACCACGCCCTTGGGCCGCCCGAAATGGGCCAGAAGCACAGGTTTGCCGCCCTTGGACAGAATATCGGTGATGGTCGGCACAATCCGCGCAATTCTTGTTGCGTCAGTGACGATGCCACCCTCCATCGGGACATTCAGATCCACGCGCACCAAAACGACCTTGCCGCCAAGCTCCATGTCGTCGAGCGTCTTCCAAGCCATCCTAGCCTCCTTTATCCAGTCCCACCCTTCCACCCTATCCCGTAGCCTTCGTCAATGGTTAGCCCTTTCCAATGGGGCGATGGATGATTAGGTTGTGCGTCAGAAAATTATAGGAGCGCCAAATGGCCGATATCAAAGATCCCGAGAACACGATCCTGATGGAACTCAAAGGCGGCACCGTCGTTATTGAGCTGTTAGCCGATGTGGCACCCTTGCATAGCGCACGGATGAAAGAGCTGGCCCGCGCCGGGGCTTATGACAACGTGTGTTTTCACCGCGTGATTGATGGCTTCATGGCCCAGACCGGCGATGTGGAGCATGGCGATATGGAAGACGGGTTTAACCTGCGCCGGGCTGGCACAGGCGGGTCGGACATGCCCGACGTTCCGGCAGAGTTTTCCAAGATCCCTCATGCGCGCGGCGCTTTGGGTGCGGCACGGTCTTCGAACCCAAACTCGGCTAACTCGCAGTTCTTTATCAGCTTCAAGGACAATGACTTCCTGAACGGGCAATACACGGTCTATGGTCAGGTGATTTCAGGGATGGAGCATGTGGATGCGATTGTGCGCGGCGAGCCGCCTACGAATCCGGACCGAATGATCTCGGTCAAGGTGGCTGCCGATGCGTAAGGAAGCACTGCTCGTAGCCGGGCTGTTCGGGCTTGGTTTAGCAGTGCTGGGGGGCTGGATGCTGTCGCAATCCGCCTCGCCTGCGCTGGCGCCGGCTGCTGTGGATGGGCCGGGGCCTCGCTTGGTGATCGAGATTGCGGGCGAGGCGAATGGTACAGTCGTCATCGATATGCTGCCCGATCTGGCACCCCTGCATGTGGCCCAAATCACGGCGCTGGCACGGGATGGGAAATATGACGGGGTGGTATTTCACCGCGTGATTGATGGTTTCATGGCCCAGACCGGGGATGTTGAATTTGGCAAGGCGACGGGGGATACCGCGCAGGCCGGGATGGGCGGCTCGGAACTGCCCGACATTCCGGCGGAGTTCTCAGCCGAGACATTTGCGCGCGGCATCGTGGGTATGGCCCGCAGCCAGAGCCCAGATTCGGCCAACAGCCAGTTTTTCATCATGTTCGCACCGGGGCCTTTTCTTGACAGGCAATATACCGTCGTGGGTCGGGTGATTACAGGCATGGATGTGGTCGATCAGATCAAGCGCGGGCAGGGCGCTAATGGCGGGGTTTCCGACCCCGATATGATGGCCCGCGTGACGGTTGAGTGAAAACATTGGCCCATCCCGGATGGCTGGGATGGGTCGGTTTGCGCACAGAGCGCGCGTACGTATATTTTTAGTGTTTTGATTTAAAGTGATATCATCACTCTTGTTTACCAAATCTTAACCCGTCTGCTGGGCGATTTTGGTATCAAATCTATCCCGCGGAGGCGCTGCCCCCCATCTATTGGTTTAACGGTGATGGAGCATTATGCCTAAAGTATCTGCCAGACTGGTAGACGCCATTTCTTGCCAGACGATAGAATATACCGCACTTGGCATACCCGTCATAGATAGGTGTGTCTGGCGAAAAGGGACGCAGAAGCCTCCCTCTATTTGTGCAACAAAGCCGCTGCAGTTACCAAAGGTAACCTTCGTCAAACATCCAGCTCCTCCACAAACTGCGCGTTCTCCTGAATATACTGGAAACGCAGCTCGGGTTTCTTGCCCATCAGGCGTTCCACGAGGTCGGAGGTTTCGCCCGGCTCATCCTCGTCAATCGACACGCGGATAAGCTTGCGGCTTAGGGGGTTCATTGTGGTATCCTTAAGGTCTTTGGCGTCCATCTCGCCCAATCCCTTAAAACGCTGCACATCAATTTTTCCTTTGCCACCCAATCCCTTGGCCATCCAAATTTCCTTTTCCACGTCATCGGAGACATAGAGACGTCTGGCCCCTTGGGTCAGCCGGTACAGGGGCGGGCAGGCAAGGTAGAGATGGCCCCTGTCGATCAGCGGGCGCATTTGGGTAAAAAAGAAGGTCATCAGCAGCGCGGCGATATGAGCACCATCGACATCGGCGTCGGTCATGATGATGATCTTGTCATAGCGCAGATCATCCACCTTGAATTTGGTGCCCATCTGCACCCCCAAAGCCTCGCAAATATCACGGATTTCGGAGTTGTCGTGCAGCTTGTTTGACGCGGCCCCAAGCACGTTGAGAATTTTGCCCTTCAGCGGCAAAAGCGCTTGATTTTCGCGGTTGCGCGCGCCTTTGGCAGAGCCGCCGGCACTATCGCCTTCGACGATGAACAGCTCCGTCCCCTCGCGGTTTTTCGCGGTGCAATCGGTGAGCTT
The DNA here is from genome assembly GCA_937910975.1 of uncultured Pseudorhodobacter sp. Taxonomy (GTDB): domain Bacteria; phylum Pseudomonadota; class Alphaproteobacteria; order Rhodobacterales; family Rhodobacteraceae; genus Pseudorhodobacter. The sequence goes on from CALEMZ010000153.1 coordinate 4,079, forward strand.
TCCCGGCAGGCGCAGCTTTTTGGTGGCCGATTTGCGCTGGGTTTCCTTTTCCTGACGGCGGCGCAAGCGTTCTTCGGCGCGCAGCACTAGAAAATCAAGGATCGCACCCGCGGATTTGGTATCGGCGGCCAGCCAGTTGTCGAAATGGTCGCGCACGGAGCCTTCGACCAGTTTGGCTGCTTCCTCTGTGGCGAGGCGGTCTTTGGTCTGGCCGACGAATTGCGGCTCGCGGATGAAAACCGAGATCAGCGCGCAGCCGCCCGTCATCATATCATCGCGGGTGATAAGTTCGGCTTTGCGGTTCTTCACCAACTCGCCGTAAGCGCGGATGCCTTTGAGGATTGCAGTCCAGAAACCGCTTTCATGCGTGCCGCCTTCGGGGGTGGGGACGGTGTTGGTGTAGGACTGAATGAAACCATCGCGTGAGGGTGTCCAGTTGATGGCCCATTCGACGAAGCCTGGAACGCCGAATTTTTCCTGAAAGGCGACTTTGCCTGCGAAGGGGCGGTCGGCATAAGTGGTGGAGCCGGTGAGTTGCTCGCCGAGGTAATCGGCCAGACCGCCGGGGAAGTGAAACACGGCCTCCATCGGGGTGTCGCCATCGGGGACCGCCGATTTCCAGCGAATTTCGACGCCGGAGAAAAGATAGGCCTTGGAGCGGACCATCTTCATCACCCGTGCGGGCTTGAACTGCAATGAGCCGAAAATCTGGGCATCAGGGTGAAAGGTGACAGCGGTGCCGCGCCGGTTGGGGGCTGCACCTATCTTGGCGATGGGGCCTTGCGGGATTCCGCGCGAAAATTCCTGAACGTAGAGTTCCTTGTTGCGCGCAACCTCGACCCGCATGTGGTCCGACAACGCGTTGACGACGGAAGCGCCCACCCCGTGCAGGCCGCCCGATGTTTCATAGGCCTTGCCAGAGAATTTGCCGCCCGAATGCAAGGTGCAAAGGATCACTTCCAGCGCGGATTTTTCGGGGAATTTCGGGTGCGGATCAACCGGGATGCCACGGCCATTGTCACGAATGGTAAGAGAATAATCGGCGTGAAGTTCTACCTCGATCCGGTTGGCATGGCCTGCCACGGCCTCGTCCATGGAGTTGTCGAGCACTTCGGCCACGAGGTGATGCAGCGCACGCTCATCCGTACCGCCGATATACATGCCGGGACGTTTGCGGACAGGTTCCAGCCCTTCCAGCACCTCGATGTCATTTGCATCATAGGTTTCGGTCGCGGAGGCGAGAAGATCATTGGCCATATGTGCTCGATTCTTATGCGGCTTGTTTGAGGCAGGATTAGACCATCAGGGGGCGGGGGACGCAAGACTTGGGGGCGGGGCAGGGGCATCGGATGTTGAATGTGGATCTGAAGCCTCTGGATCATCCGGGTGTGGACAATCTGATCGTGGATCGCTGCCTGAAGGTGGATGGTTTGGGCTATCAGGTCTTTAACGCGGGCAATGATGAAAACGGGATGAATGTAGACAATGCCGAATTGCTGGCGCGGGTTTTCTCTGGCGTTCCGGTCACGCGGGCGTTGCACCCGCGTGAGGCCTTGTTCAGCAATGCAAAAATTTGCGAGGTTCTTGGGTTTTGCGAAGAGCACCCCTGGCAGAATTATATGAAGGGGTGAAGGATCAGGCCGGCTCTGCGTTGCGTTTGGCCATCATTGCTTGAAACGCCGGGCGGGATTGGCAACGGGCCAGCCATGCAAAGGTTTTCGGATAGGCCGCGTGCAGCGGCTTATGGGCCTGACCATAGCGCAGACATTCGGCGACCATAATATCGGCCACGGTTAAGCGGTCACCCATCAGGTGGTCGTGGCGCGCGAAATGGGCTTCGAGCCGGGCCATCGGCCGGGCCATGCGTTCGACTGCGGCGGCTATTTTGGCGGCGCCTTCGGGCGTTTCGGCCAGCCCATCGCCATAGGTGTAGATGATGTCGATCCCCGGCAGGTCGATGGAAATTCCGGCAAACAGCGCCCATTGTTCGGCCAGCGCCAGTTCCGCAGGCGATTGCGGGCCCAGGTCACCGCCATATTGGCGGGCAAGATGCAGCGTGATGGCCAAAGATTCCGTCAGCACAAGATCGCCGTCCACCATCACCGAGGCACCCACGCCCCCGTCCACAAAGATGTTG
>CALEMZ010000154.1 GCA_937910975.1 uncultured Pseudorhodobacter sp.
CCGGTATCATGTATCCCCGCGCGCGAGGTGTTGAGGTAGACTGCGCCCGGCTTCATCGCCGCAAAGGCCGCTGCATCAACCAGCCCATGTGTCCGGTCTGACAGAACCAGATGGACCGAGACGACATCGGCGCAGGCCATCAGATCATGCAGGGTTGCTGCCCTTGTTACGCCCAGTTCATCACAGCGGCTATCGGTGAGGTTAGCCGACCAGGCGCTGACCTCCATCCCGAAGGCCTTGCCGAAGGTGGCCATCTGCGCGCCAATGTTACCCAGCCCGATCAGCCCAAGGCGCAGCCCCGCCAGATCGCGGCCAAGGCCGTTTTGCCACCCACCCGCGTTAAGCGTGGCAACTTCAGTCATCAACTGACGGTTCAGCGCCAGCATCATTAGCACCGCAAGTTCCGAGGTGGTGGTCTTGCGCGACTGCGTGCCGCAAACCACCACACCGCATTCATTCGCGGCGGCAAGATCTATGCTTGCGTTGCGCGGACCGGAGGTGACGACCAGCCGCAAGCGGGGCAGGACGCGGATAAGTGCGGCGGGCAGGGGTGTGCGTTCGCGCATCACGCAAATCACATCAAACGGGGAAAGTCGGGCGACCAAAGCGTCATGGTTGGTAATTGTGTCGTGAAACACAGTGACATCGCCGAGGTCGGACCAATCGGCCAAAGTGGTCGCGTGATGGGTATAGTCATCAAGTATGGCGATCTTCATAGCGTCCCTCGTGCTCTTTGCCTAAGAGGGTGCCGATTTGCGAAGGATGTCAACCAATTGGGATCGCCTCGCAAAGCAACAAACCCCGACACGAGATGTGCCGGGCCGGATTGGTATGGGATAGGTCGGCGGATCAGTCCAGCCCCAGGGCATCTTTCACAATGCCTTCCAGCATTGTTGCAACCGGGGCCATGGTGCCGGTATAGACCTGATGGCTGACGGTAACTGTGCCCGCTGTTTCGGGCTGTTCATAGATGCGGATTGCATAGGGGCAGAAGTTGAAGTTCAGCGGGTCTGCCTCCATCACCTGACGGCTGACACTGGCGGAACAAAACTCATACACATCAGCGGCCAAAAACAGCACCTTGTCGCTGCCTAAGTCGGCACGGGTGCGTTCGAGCATCGCCCCGGTGCGGCTGACATGGTCAATCACCAACCCGCCCGAGAGGATAGCGCTTTCCACCGCGAAGACCACGTCTTCAAACGGTTCATTGGTGGTATAGGTTTTGAACTCTTGCGCGGAGGCAGTGGTGCCAAGCCCAAGTGCGGCAAGAAGGAGAGCGGTTCTGAACATGGGGTACCTTTCCTTTGGATGATCGCATTCTGACTTGTGAATATAATTGCCGCCATGCGCCGGGACGCCGCAGCAGATGTTTCAGACGCGTGCCGTGAATGTGAGACATGTTTAAGTGTGTTTCGAAAATTTTGCCTTATTCTTACACCGGAATGGGAAACGTGGAGAATGAATAATGCGAAAAGGTTTTGACGGCAATCTGAGGTGGTCTGATGTGACGCCGAAGGCGCAATGGATGAACCGACGCAGCCTGATGCTCGGGGCCGGGGCGGCGATGGTGGCGGGCAGTGCCGCGGCCAAGATCCCCACGGTGCCAAGCGCGTTTTCAACGGGTGCAGCGCCAAATACGCTTGAAGAGATTACGAGCTACAACAACTTCTATGAGTTTGGCACGGGGAAAGAAGACCCGATGCGCAATTCGCAGGCGTTTGAGCCGGACCCGTGGTCGGTGAAGATCGACGGCTTGGTCGACAAGCCCGGCAGCTATGATCTGGTTGATATTCTGGGCAGGGTAACGCTGGAAGAGCGGATCTATCGGTTCCGCTGTGTCGAGGCGTGGTCGATGGTCGTGCCATGGGTCGGGTTTGAGTTGGCGACGTTGCTCAACCGCGTGGGCGTTCGGCCGGGCGCGAAGTTCGTCGCCTTTGAGACGGTGGTGCGCCCCGAGCAGATGCCGGGCCAGCGCAGCCCGCTGTTGGATTGGCCATATCGCGAAGGGTTGCGGTTGGATGAGGCGATGCATCCGCTGACCATTCTGGCCACTGGGCTTTATGGCGAGCCGATGCCAAAACAAAACGGCGCGCCGATCCGTTTGGTGGTGCCGTGGAAATACGGGTTTAAGTCGATCAAGTCGATCGTGCGGATCAGCCTGACCGACACGATGCCGGTTACGACATGGAATACAATGAACCGCCGCGAATATGGTTTTTATAGTAATGTGAACCCTGAAGTGGATCACCCCCGTTGGTCGCAGACGTCTGAGCGGCGGGTGGGTGGTGGCTTGTTCGCCAAGCGGGTGGATACACAGATGTTTAATGGCTACGGCGAACAGGTTGCACATCTTTACGCGGGCCAAGACCTGGCGAAGGACTACTAAGACGTGGCGCAGGCTATCAACACGGCGCTGCGCCGGGTTCCGCCCCTTGCTATATACATCGCGGGGGCGTTGCCGCTTATGTGGTTGGTCTGGTTGCTGTTCACCGGGGCGCTGGGCATCGACCCGGTGAAGCGGATAGAGCACCAGTTGGGCGAGTGGGGGCTGCAACTGCTGGTGGCGGGGCTGGCTGTCACGCCGTTGCGGCGCTTCACCGGGATCAACCTGATCCGATATCGCCGGGCGATCGGGCTTTTGGCATTCTTCTATATAGCGCTGCATCTAACCACTTGGCTGGTGCTGGATATCCAGCTGCGTTGGGCCGAGATTTGGGCAGATATCCTCAAGCGTCCCTATATTACGGTAGGCGTGGTGGGGTTCGCCGCACTGATTCCGCTGGCGATCACTTCAAACAATCGTTCAGTCCGGTATTTGGGGGCGAAAGCCTGGCAGAACTTACATCGTTTAACATATTTTGCGGCGCTGGCTGGGGCAATTCACTACATCTGGCTGGTGAAAGCATGGCCACCGGAGCCGATTATCTATCTGATTCTGGTGATTTTCTTGCTCGCGACTCGCTTGATTCCCAGGCGAAGAGCCTGAACGGACCTTCCGTGGAGCTCTGTGGCGAGGCGTAGAACGATTCCGCTGATTTTGGGGATCGATTTGTGCCAAAAGTTTCACAAACCACAGCATCTAGAGCAACTTTTGGAATGAGAAAAGAAAATGCAATCGTTCTGTCTTTTTCCTCTTGTGGGTTTTGTTCACTGGGCCTAGA
>CALEMZ010000155.1 GCA_937910975.1 uncultured Pseudorhodobacter sp.
TCGATCCCGGTTTCTGCAAGGATGCGATCGGCGGCAGCCTCAATACGCAGCAGGTTCTCCTCGGACATGATGTCATAAGTGGGGATATTGCGGATAATATAGGGTCGCCCCATGCCGCCGCCGCGCGTGGCGCGTTGGGCCTGACGGGCCTGACGGCCACTGCGGATTGCTTTGACGTCGTTCATGGCTGGCTCTCTCCGACACGGCCCCCGCTCTGGGACCCAATGGGAAGGCTAGAGGCCACAGCAACAAATTGTCGCAGCGGTTGGCGACAGATGGATGTCTGATCGCGCCGTCAGGTAATCACATTGGGCTGGCTGCGGCCCGTATGGGCATGGATCTGTGCGATTTGGTGGGCGGCATGGATAATCGGGGCGAGGGCCTCTTGCGGGTCACGCTGCAAGCCATCGGGGCCGGGCTGGTAGCGTTCGAGATAGACGCGCAGCGTGGCCCCTTCAGTCCCGGTGCCGGACAGGCGGTAAACGATGCGGCTTCCATCGTCGAATATGATCCGGACACCTTGTTTTTGGCTGGCGGAACCGTCTACCGGATCGGTATAGGCGAAATCATCGGCGGCAACGATCATCAATCCGTCCACCTTCGTGCCGGGCAGTGCGGCAAGCCTGGCGCGCAGGGTAGCAATCATCGCATCGGCCTTGTCAGTCTCTATCGCCTCAAAATCATGGCGGGAATAGTAGTTGCGCCCGTATCTGTGCCAGTGATCCAGTAAAATCTCGGCAACGCTTTGCTTGCGGACGGCAAGGATATTGAGCCACAAAAGCACCGCCCAAAGCCCGTCCTTTTCGCGCACATGATCAGAGCCGGTGCCAAAGCTTTCCTCACCGCAGAGCGTGACACGGCCAGCGTCCAGCAGATTGCCAAAGAACTTCCACCCCGTCGGGGTTTCATAGCAGGCGATCCCCATGGCATGGGCCACGCGGTCTGCGGCTGCAGAGGTTGGCATGGAGCGGGCCACGCCTGCAATGCCCTTGGCATAGCCGGGAGCCAGATGCGCATTAGCGGCCAATACCGCCAGACTGTCGGAGGGGGAGACATAGGCGCCCGCCCCCAGCACCATGTTGCGATCCCCATCACCGTCTGATGCCGCACCGAAATCGGGGGCGGCATCACCCATCATCTCGGTCATCAACTCATGCGCCCAGGTGGGGTTCGGGTCGGGATGCATGCCACCAAAATCGGGCAAGGGCGTGCCATGGGTGACAGTGCCGGGGGCCGCCCCAAGGCGGTTTTCAAGGATTTCGCGGGCGTAAGGCCCTGTCACCGCACACATCGCGTCAAAGCGCATGGTAAAGCCAGCAGCAAAGCGGGTGCGCATGGCGGGGAAATCAAACAGGCTTTCCATCAGGTTGGCGTAATCGGCCACCGGGTCCACGATTTGCACGGTCATACCGCCGAGCTGGGTGCTGCCGATGGCACGCAGGTCGATATCGGGGGCATCCATCGTGGTGTATTGGGTCATGGTTTTGGTGGCGGCAAACATCGCCTCAGTCACGGCCTCAGGGGCCGGGCCACCGTTGGGCATGTTAAACTTGATGCCAAAATCTTCATCCTCACCACCGGGGTTGTGGCTGGCGGAAAGGATGATGCCGCCATCGGTTTCGTTCAGCCGGATCAGATGGCTAGCAGCCGGCGTGGAGAGGATACCGCCCTGCCCCACAATTGCCCCTCTGGCCCCTTGAGCCGCCGCCAAACGCAAGATGATCTGCACCGCGCGGTCGTTGTAAAAGCGCCCGTCGCCGCCGATGACGAATGTTTTTCCCGCCGCCCCACCGATGGCGTGGAAAATCGCCTGCACGAAGGCTTCCAGATAATGCGGCTGCATGAAAACACGGGTTTTCTTGCGCAGGCCCGAGGTGCCGGGTTTCTGGTCTTCAAACGGGGTGATCTTGATAAGTTTGGGCATGGTCACGGCTCCTATGGGCAATCGGCTGGCGCGCGACTGGTAAAAACAAGTACGCTTTGTTTTGGGGCGACAAGCGAGGATGGCACAGGGTGCGGGAGGAGATTGGGGCGCGTGGTATCAAGCAACATCTGCCAGCCTGCGGCAAGGGACGGCAGTTGGGCGGGCTGTTCCGCGCCCGCGTTAAACAGCATGTAAATGGCGGTAGAACTTACGTCATGGCTGGTTGCAGCGGGGCGCAACTCTAGCCCAAGGCAGCGAAAACCTGCATCATGCCAATCGGCGGGCGTTGGCTCCTCCCCATCGGCACGCCGCCAGATCACATCGCGCAAGCCATCAGCGGCACGAATAGCAGCATGTAAAAAACGGGGTTGGCGCAAAATCGGATGCGCGCGTCGCAAGGACAGCAGCCGGGCGGTAAACGCGGCCAATTCTGTGTCCGCATCATCCCATGTCACCCAGCCGGTCGGGTTGTCCTGGGCGTATGCGTTATTGTTACCGTTTTGGCTGTTGCCCATCTCATCCCCGGCAAGCAGCATCGGCGTGCCTTGGGCCATGCTATCTGATCTAGATCATGTATCGGGGCTGCGCTGCGGAGTAGTTTTTTTGTGCAGGGTCATGAATAGGTCGATTATATGAGACTGACGATACGTACCAATCTGGCGATGCGGACGTTGATGTTTTGTGCCGTTAATCACGGGCGTGTAGTGCGCAAACATGAGGTGGCCGAAGCGTGCAACGCCTCTGAGAACCATTTGGCGCAGGTCATCCATAAAATGGCGCAGGCGGGGTTCATCACAACCATACGCGGGCGATTGGGCGGGTTGAAGCTACGCCGGGAGGCCGCGACAATTCGGGTGGGTGAAGTGGCACGCTGCTTTGAATCTACCGTGCCTTTTACCGAATGTATGGA
>CALEMZ010000156.1 GCA_937910975.1 uncultured Pseudorhodobacter sp.
CGACCTCGGGATCATCAAACGGAGCGCGACCCGCGGCGCGCACATGCTGCACCAAGGATTTCTGCGCCAAAAGGATCGCGGCGCAGGCAATTTCCAACAACCCGAAATCCGGCACGGCGGCGATCAGCCAGCCCAAGGTCCAAGCGCCAACACCCAAACCAGCCATGGCCAGCACACCCTTTTTTCGCCTTGCGTTGCCCTTGTTCAGGTGGCGGTCGGCAAGCCCGACCGCACGTCCCATCAGCACGGCAGGATGCGGGAAACGATCCCACAGCCATTTAGGTTCGCCCAAGGCAGCATCGAGCAGCAGGGCGGGGAGGAGAAGGGCGGCACTCATACGCGGGACCTCAGGGCGGCTTCCAGTCTTGCCCAATCGGATGCGGTTCCGGGTAAGCCAAGGCGCAGCCAGCGGTTGGAATAGGGGAAAGCCCGCGTCCAGATATTGGCGCGGGCGAGATGAGTTTGCAAGGCGCGGGCATCGGGCGCGTCATAAAGGCGGAAAAGGCTGGTGCCACCCACTACAGGCAGGCCGATCAGCGCATCGAGCCTTGCTGCATCCGCGTGAAGGCGGGCGCGGGTGGCATCGGCCCAAGCCGCATCGGCCAGCGCACGCGTGCCAATGGCCAGCGCGGGGCCAGACACCGCCCAAGGCCCAATGCTTTGCGCCAGCTTGGCGATCAGCGCAGGGTCGCCAATCGCAAAACCCAGCCGCAGGCCCGCCAGCCCCCAGAATTTGCCAAAGCTTTTGAGGATCACCGTGCCGGGGCGGGTGGCATGGGCCATCAGCGTGGCATCGGGCACAACGTCGCAAAAGCTTTCATCGATAACGGTCAGGGGCGCGAGATTTTCCGGCCCCCAAAGCCGCCCATCGGGGTTGTTGGGATGTACGATTACGCGAGCAGTTTCGGCGGTGGGCATGGCGTCAGAGACCTGCCAGCCCGCGGCAGCGAAGGCACGGGCATGTTCGTTATAGGTGGGGCCGGGGATGTGGACGGGGCCGGGCGCGCCAAGGCCGGGCATCCGCGCGATCAGTGCGCTGGCGCCGGGGGCGGCGAGGATCGCAGCCGCGTCGGGCACATTCCAAAAGGCGCGGGCTGCCGTTTCAAGGCGGTAAAATGCGCCCTCATCGGGCAAAGTGTGCCACAGACCAGCGGGCAGATTGCCCAGCGGATAAGGGCAGGGATTTATGCCCGTCGACAGGTCCAGCCAATCGTTGCGCGCACCGCCAAATTGCGCTGCCGCAGCATCGACCCCGCCGCCATGATCTGCTTTTCCGGCCATGTTGCACACCCCCGTCAATCGTCGCTCAGAAACCCGATTTCAGGGCTGAGGGCAACGTGGCTTTTCTGCCGCGCCAGAGATTCGATGAAATTCTGTCACTTCGTTGTCTTGATTTTAATGGATTTAAAGGCAACCTATTCACTAACGAAAGGATGCGACATGCTTGAGTTCCTGCCAAAAGAGATTCGCGAAGGGCTGGAGGCCGCGAAAAAGCGTGAGCAGCGGCGCAGTTCGCGTTTGCGGGTGCAGCTTGGCGATGCGGTCTTTCCGATTTTGCGCATGTGGGAGGGGGGGATGGCGTTCGATGCTGGTCGCACACCGCATTTGCGTGGCCTAGTCGACATCTATGACGGGACCAACCATATTTTCCAATGCCTGATTATCGCCTCCACCACTGAGAATGGAGAGCTGATTTGTGACTTCAAACGCTCCACGGCTGTGAGGGATAAGGCGGCGCTGGATTTCTACCGGGATGAAAACGCGCCCGTGGGCTATTTGCCGAAGCATTGAAGCGTTTTTCGGATGACATGAACGCACGTTCACTTATGCTGCGCTGATGGCCAGACCCAAGACGATACCTGATAGCAAAGTACATTCCGCCGTTCTTGCGCTTTTGGCGGCGAACGGCGAGGCCAGGCTTTCCTTTGCCGCCGTCGGGCGAGCTTGTGGCCTAGCCCCTGCGACCTTGGTGCAGCGGTTCGGTTCACAAAACGGGATGGTTGTGGCGGCGCTGCAGGCGGGCTGGGATGCTGCGGATGCGGCACTGAGCCTGGCTGAGAAAGAGGCGGGCAAGGGCGCACATCAATTTCTGAAAGCTTTGCCCAATTGCGCGGAATTGCTTGCGGGCTCACGCCGGGATGCAGACTTGCGTGCGCGGGCGGCGGAATGGCGGCGGCGGGCGGAACGCGTGCTGGCGATGCGGCTGGGCAATGGGGCGCGCGCCGATCAGAGTGCTGCGATGCTCTATGCGATCTGGCAGGGGCAGGGGGATTGGAAAGATGCGGGCGGCAAGGGGTTTCGGCTGAAAGATGCTGTGAAAATGCTTACTTAGGGCCGTAGCGCTGCCACAACCAGAGCAGCAACACCGCCCCCAGAACCGCGCCGATAAACATCGCCACCGCACCCGTCACAGCCACCAATACGCGCAAGATCAGCCATCCAACAACAGAGCCCACCACGCCAATCGCAATGGTCGTGGGCACATCGGCCTGCACTTTCATAAACCGTGTGGCCAGAAACCCGGCGGCGGCACCAATAATGACGATGAGTAAGATCATGAGTGAAGCTTCCTCTAGCGCTTGCGGTAATGGGTTGGCACGATAATCAATGCCCCGATGGACGACACAATCGCGTTGAGCCCCGGACTGCCGAAACCAATGCCGAACATGATCCGGACAAAGAAAAACAAAAATGCGCCGCCCACGCAAATGATGATCGAAGGCACATAGCCGTTGCGGGTAAATTTGCTCCGCTCGGATGCATATCCGACGATGCCCGCGATCACGACAGTGCCCATCAGTGTCAGAAACATAGCGAAAGCCCTAATTTAACTCTGTGCCGACAGGCATTGGCATGCCGCGCAGAAACTCTTCGGTATCTTGCGCGCCGCGCCCAGCTCGTTGCAAGCGCAAAAGCTGCACGGCACCGTCACCGCAGGCGACGATCAGATCGTCGCTGATCACGCCTCCCGCCACGCCATGCCCCTTCGCAAGGCGGCTGCCAAGCAGTTTGATACGTTCCCCCTGAAATTCGCACCACGCACCGGGAAAGGG
>CALEMZ010000157.1 GCA_937910975.1 uncultured Pseudorhodobacter sp.
CATGTGCCGGATTTCATTCTGCGCAGCTTCCGCATCGATACGGTGATGGAGGATGATACCGAAGCGGAAACCGCGACTGAGGTTGACACGGTCGAGGCTGATAGCAGCAAAAGCTAACCGCTTTCTTGCTAACTTAGGAAGAGCATACAAAAAGGCGCGCGGGGGCAACCCCGCGCGCCTTTTCTTGCCTTATAAGACGCCTTAGCCTTCGGCTAACCGGCTCACGACCACGGTCACTTCGGGCTTCTTGCCGATCTCTTCCATGGAAACCTGACGGACCACGCGACGCACAGCCTCATCAAGCTTGTTATCGTCTTTCAGAACCTTCTTGCCCGCGCCATCGAGGAACTCGGTCAAGTCCGCTTCCAGAGTGTCGGAAAGGTTGGCCCCGGTACGGCCCTTTTCTGGAAGCCCCTTTACCTCGACCCAGGCATCGCCCAGCGGTTCGTCGGCTTCATCCAACAGCAGCGTTACCATCACATGGCCATTCACAGCCATGCGGATACGATCACGCACCACACCATCACGTGATCCGATCATGACGGAGCCGTCCAGATAAATGCGTCCGGCCTCGATGTATTCGGCCACTTCCGGCGTGTCACCCGTCAGGTCGATCATCATCCCGTTGGTCACCACATCCGACGTGCGGCCCGCCGCCATGGCAATGCGCGCATGTTCGCGCAGGTGGCGGTGTTCGCCATGCATCGGAATCACGATTTCCGGGTTAAGCACCTTGTGCACGGTTTCCAGATCGGGACGGTTGGCATGGCCCGATACATGGTAAAGCCCGCCGCTGTCATCAACGATGTTCACGCCAATTTCCGAATAGGCATTCATGATGGAAATCACGCCGCGCTCATTACCCGGAATGGTTTTGGAGGAAAACAGGAAGGTATCGCCCTCTTTCATCTCCAACCCCAGATACTTGCCGCGGGACAATTGGGCCGAAGCCGCGCGACGCTCACCCTGAGAGCCGGTCACGATCAGCATCAGGTTGCTACGCGGAACCTCCTGCGCCTCTTCCGGGCTGACAGTCCGGGGAAAACCTTTCAACACCCCTGATGCCTCCGCCGCCGACACCATGCGGCGCATGGCGCGGCCCAGCAGGCAAACGGTACGATCCGCAGCCACGGCTGCCTCAGCCAGTGTCTTCAGACGTGCGACATTCGAGGCAAAAGTGGTTGCCACGACCATGCCGCGCTGCGCTTTAATCAGATCGCGCAGTGGTTCGCGCAGCGTGGATTCCGACCGTCCGGGATGCAGCGAGAAGACGTTGGTGCTATCGCACACCAATGCCTTGATAGGGCGTTCACGCGCGATGGCCTGAAAGGTTTCCACGCTCCACGGCTCGCCCACCAACGGGCTTTCATCCAGCTTGAAGTCGCCGGAATGAATCAGACGGCCCGCTTCGGTGTCAATCACCAAGGCCGAGCTTTCGGGGACCGAGTGGCTGACGGGCACGAATTGCACATCAAACGGCCCCGCCTTCACGACCGCCGGATAGGGCTCCACCACAGTGATTGCGTCCTTGGGGTGGCCATGTTCATCAAATTTCAGCCGCCCGATGGTCGCGGTAAAGCGACGGGCATAAACCGGGCATTTGAACTTGGCCCAGAAATGGGCCAGCGCGCCAATATGGTCTTCATGGGCATGTGTGATGAAGATTGCTTCAAGGCGGTCCTTGCGCTCCTCTAACCAAGCCATATCGGGCATGATCAGATCAACACCCGGTGTTGTATCCATTTCGGGGAATGTCACACCCAGATCGACGAGGATCAGACGTTCCTTATCCTCAGGCCCATAGCCATAGACGTAAGCATTCATCCCGATCTCCCCCGCGCCGCCGAGGGGGAGATAGATTAGCCGGTTCGCTTTCATGCGGTGTCCCGTTCCTTGTTCAGTTCGTTGATAAGGACAAGACCATGCATGGTCAGATCATCCTCAATGGCGTCAAATAAATCTGTTCCCTGCTGGAACAACGGGGCAAGACCCCCGGTGGCGATAACCATCATCGGGCGCGGATGCTCCAAACGTATCTGGCGGCAAATGCCCTCGACTAGGCCGATGTAGCCCCAATACACGCCTGACTGCATACAGGCCACCGTATTCTTGCCTATCGCTGTTGCGGGGTGGCTGACATCAACATGCGGCAGAGCGGCGGTGGCCATCGACAGGGCTTGCAGGCTGAGGTTCACCCCCGGAGAGATCACCCCGCCGATATATGCGCCATCCTCATCCACCACATCAAAGGTGGTGGCAGTGCCGAAATCCACCAAGATCAAATCGCCGCCATGCCGATCAAAGCCCGAAACGGTATTCACCAGACGGTCCGACCCGACGGTGGTGCCAATATCCACGCGGGGTGCCACGGGCAATTTGCATTCGGGCTTGCCCACGACCAAGGGGCGGCAATCATAATATCGATCGCAAAGCACGCGCAGGTTAAACACCACACGCGGTACGGTGGAAGATATTATACATTCGCTGATATGCGCTTCGACCTTGTTCAGCGTCATCAGCGTGGACAGCCAGACGAAATACTCATCCGCCGTGCGCGTGTGATCGGTAGAGCAGCGCCAAGTGGCAAGGAAACGTTCGCCGTTCCAGATAGAGAAGACTGTATTGGTATTGCCGCAATCTATGGCCAAAAGCATCACATATGCCCTTTCGAGTCAGAAAAATACTTCCGCAGCAGGGATGGCGCGGCGGGCTTGGGGTGTTTTGAGGATCAGCGCACCCTCCTCATTGATACCCTCAAAAACGCCCTGATGCGCCTCTGTTCCTGTGCGGGCAATAATAATCTCACCCAAACGAGCGGCATGGGAAAGCCATTCAGCGCGCAGGGGCGCGAAACCCTCGGTCACAAACAGGGTTTCCCAATGATCATAAGCACGGGCGAGTGCTGTCAGGAATGCCTCGGGGTTAACGCGCTTGCCGGTTTCAGACAGCAAACTGACGGGCGGCGCGGCACCGGGTTCGACTTGCTCGGGCGTAGGGGCCGCGATCAGGTTGACGCCGATGCCAATTGCCAGAAGCGGGATATGGCTACCGCGGGCTGTGCTTTCCAACAGTATCCCCGCCAGCTTGCCGCCATTGAGCAACACATCATTAGGCCACTTCAGGCTTAGCCCGGTGGAGCTTCCTGTAATAGCAGCGCAAGCATCCCGCAGGGCCAATGCAGCGGCGAAAGAGCGCAGCGCCACGCGGTCCGCGGTTTCGGTGGGTTGCAGGGCCAATGTGGCGTAAAAATTGCCGCGCGGGCTGCTCCATGGCCTGCCCCGGCGGCCCCGGCCCCCGGTTTGTTCGGCAGCCATGATCCATGTGGGAATGCTGGGAGCAAGCCGGGCGGCATGGGCAT
>CALEMZ010000158.1 GCA_937910975.1 uncultured Pseudorhodobacter sp.
CCCACCAGCCGCGGCTGCAATCAACGTCAGCACCATCGCCACCCCAATCACCACCGCCAGCATCGGTACGCCGAACCACCAGCCTGCAATCAGCGCCATCAACAAGCCAAACACAAAGCCGTTGATCGCCCCCACCGCCGCCTCCCGCCGGATCACGCGCCAGGCGTTCTGTGCTGTCAGATCGCGGGTTGCCAGCGCACGCACTGCCACTGTCATTGTTTGCGTGCCTGCGTTGCCGCCCATAGAGGCGACAATTGGCATCAACACCGCCAGCGCCACCATCTCATTGATCGTCTCTGCAAAGGCCGAGATCACCAGCGAGGCCACAATCGCCGTCAGCAGGTTCACAAATAGCCATACCGCCCGCCCCTTGGCCGCCTCCAGCACCGTATCCGACAGGCTCGCCTCATCATCAACACCCGCCATCCGCAGCATGTCTTCCTCATGCTCTTCGTCCAGCACGTTCATCGCGTCATCAATGGTAATCACCCCGACCAGCCGATCATTCTCATCCACCACTGGGCAGGAAATCAGGTGATACTGGTTGAAGATATAGGCAACATCGGCCTCCGGTTCCGTCGCCTCTATGGTGCGGAAACTCTCCTCCTCGATATCTTTCAACAACACATCCCGGCGTGATGAAAGCACCCGCCCCAGCGTTACATGGCCCTGAGGCTTCATGCGGGGATCCACAAGGATCACATGGTAGAACTGGTCCGGCAAATTCGCGCTTGAACGCATGAAATCAATGGCCTGACCTACGCTCCAATGCACAGGGGCCGCCACCACCTCGCGCTGCATCAAGCGCCCGGCCGAATATTCGGGATAGGAGAGCGCCCGCTCTACCGCAACGCGGTCGACATCTTCCAAGGCGTCCAGAATGCGGTCCTGCGCGGCCGCTTCCAGATCTTCCAGAATGTCCACCACATCATCGGTGTCCAATTCCCGCACCGCTTCGGTCAGCACATCGGTCGAAAGCGTTTCGATGATCTCTTCGCGGATGCTCTCGTGGAGTTCCGACAATATCTCGCCGTCAATCCCGTTCGGCCAAAGCCGTAGCAACTCACGCCGCGCCGCAGGGCTGATCTGTTCCAAAAGGTCAGCGATATCAGCGGCATGCAAAGACTCCAGCAGCCTAGCCAGCCGCGGCGCATCCCCTGCTGTCACCGCACCTTGGATAGCGTCAATCCGGCGGGCGTCGAGCACATCTTCTTCCATCGCGTCGATTTCGTCAGCCATAAGCCCCCCCGCACCTGATTACGCCGACCATAGGATAAGGTGTTTCAAAGAAACAGAGGTGACAGGAAAATTTACCTGCGCTTCAAATGCGCATAGGGTGGGCGCAGCATTCAGCGAAGAGGCAAAGCTATCATGGCAGAACTTATTTTAGGGCAGGTCCTGTCTTACCACGGCGATCCATTCGTCGAGGGGGCGGGCGTCGCCAAATTGAATCCGTCCGGGGCCGTTCTGATGCTCGGCGGGCTTATCACCGACGTCGGGGACGCGGATGCCCTGCGCGCAGCCCACCCCCAAGCCACCGTAACCGACTACGGCAAATCGCTGATTTCAGCGGGTTTTATAGATCCGCATGTGCATTATCCGCAAACTGCGATCATCGCAAGTTGGGGCAAACGACTGATCGATTGGCTCAACACCTACACCTTCCCCGAGGAAATGCGCTTTGCCGATCCGGCCTATGCAGCCGAGATTGCCGCGCGTTACTTTGACCTGACGCTCGCCAACGGCACCACCACAGTTTGTTCCTATGCCACCATCCACCCTGCAAGCGTGGATGCATTTTTTGCGGAAGCACAGGCCCGCAGCCTGCGCGCCTATGCCGGAAAAACCTGCATGGATCGCAACGCCCCCAAGGACCTGCAAGACACCGCGAAATCTGCCTATGATGACAGCAAGCATTTGCTGGAAAAATGGCATGGGGTGGACCGGCTGTCCTATGTCATCACGCCCCGGTTCTCGCCCACTTCAACACCCGAACAGCTATCCGCCCTCGGCGCGCTCTGGGCTGAAAACCAGAGCTGCCTGATGCAGACGCATTTGTCCGAACAGCTCGACGAAATTGCTTGGGTCAAGGGCCTCTACCCCAAGGCGCGCGACTATCTGGATACCTATGAGGCGCATGGGCTTTTGGGCATGGGCGGGCTTTACGGCCACGCGATTCATCTGGAACCGCGCGAGGTGGACCGTCTGGCCGAGGTAGGGGCCTCCCTTATCCATTGCCCGACCTCAAACACCTTCATCGGATCAGGTTTGTTTGACATGGAAACCATGCTCGCACACGGCCTTCGGGTAGGGCTGGCGACCG
>CALEMZ010000159.1 GCA_937910975.1 uncultured Pseudorhodobacter sp.
GAGTGCGACGGTGGTCGGTTCAACAGCCGCAGGCGGCAGAGTGGCGATTGCCGCGGCGTCGAGCCGGAACAGAGGGGCAGCGGTCATCGCACGCCCTCCCCCGCCTCGAGCAGCGCCGTCAGCGCCGACGCCTTGTGCCGGAGCCGGGGCCGCGCGATGGCGAGATAGGCAAAGACGTCCGTGGCCACCCGGCGCTGGACGAGGTGGACAAGCCCGCCCCGCTCGGCCCGCGCCGCGACATCCGACAGTGTGAGCAGTCGCTTGCGATCGCCCGCTTCGAGCTTTGTGACCAGCTCCGCGCAATCTACGCAGAGAAAGCCGCGGTGATATTCCAGCGCCGCGCCCGGCTCGGCCGTAGCAATCCAGGCGAGGAAGTCGATGTCGGTGAGGTGGGCGGCCGGCTGCTGCTTTTTTGGCGCGAGCGGCGGTGTCATCAGCATGTCTGTCTCCCGTTCCATTCGGTTCCAGGAGACCTTGCGAAAAAGCGCTGATGGATGTCGTGGGGCTTGGAGGGGGATATCAACATAAAAATATCATACTGATTTTACGAGCTAAAACTGGGGGTGGGGGATGGATATCCATCACCCATCCATCAGCGATCCATCACCCAGCCCCCACCAGAGGGGGATGATGAACACGAGAAAATTCTGCCGATCAGGCCAGTTGGCAGGCCCGGCGCGAATCGCGGCTCGCACAAACCCCAAATGGGCCACGTCACATTCACGCCGGCGCCGTCTCGGAGCGCGGGCTTGTGTTTTGATATGTGTTGCAGTATGTGTTGCAATGGACTGGTAAAGTCAGAAGGAGCGCGCCATGGCTGCACCGTTGAACATCCGTGACATCGGCCCGGACCGAAAAGCTGCGATCGAGGCCGAAGCAGCGGCGGCTGGAACGTCCATTTCCCATATTGTTCGAGACTGGATCGATGCGGGGATTGCACGCTCACGCGCGGAGCGCGAGCACGCCGCCTGGATTGCGGCGGCCAAGCAGGGGCTTGCGGAGGAAGCCCGCCATCTGGAGCTGAACGGGCCCAGCCTTGCGCGGTTCAGGCAGTTTTAGGCGACGCTTTGATGACCCAAGCAGCAATCCATCGCCTGCGCGATGGCGACGAGCTTATATGCCGCATTCAAACCGATCTCGGCATTGAGACGCCTTATATCCTATGCGCCCCAGTTCTGCCTCGTACCAAATGGGGTGCAATTGTCCCCAAACTGCACATCGTCATCCATCTCGACGGTATCGCCCATGTCATTCTGATGTCCCAGATGATCGCGCTGCCTGGGACGCAAATCGGTGCTGTCATTGGCGACGCCTCGGCCTGGCGTGATGAGATCGTGGGCGCCGTAGATCTTCTTGTTTCGGGATTTTGAGGGCGGAACCTGTGGACTTGGGACCATGAACCGCAACAGTCGACCTGTTCAGAATTCCGCCTGTCACGCGAGGATTAGGCGATAAGCCCCACGCCCGTCCGACTCGATCAACTCACGCCAACCGGGCTGCGACTTGAACACGTCCTGCATGCGTAGACATCGTGAGCCTGCCTTGGTCAAAATGTCCTTACCGCTCTGCCAAGGCGTACCGTCACGTGCAGCACGATGCAGCAACGCAATGATCTTGGCCTGAATGGGACCCAGCTTGAAGGCGCGATGGCCGACTACGACGGCGCGGTAGTCCGGTGTCGCCTGAAACCTGCCACCGGCTGTCTGATACGCAGCACGCGGCGGACCAAAGCCGTAGCTCTGCTCAATTCGCGCACGCTCTTCCTGGCGCACATAAAGATCATCGAGCCGCAGATCGATATGGTCGTCACACTGGATCAGGTGACCATATTCCGCATCCGCATGACGAAACCGCGTGATCCGCCATTCCCCATGGCGAAACAGCGCATGAACATCGTCAGCATACAGATCCAGCAAACCGCGATACTTGCCATAATGCCATGGAATGCCTTGCCGTCTGCCGACATCGACCTCTTCCCAGCACCCCAGTTCAACTTCACGGTTGAACACGAGAAAAGAGAGCCGCATCCGGTCGGTTTGGGCGAGGTAGCGTAAGTCGACCGCAGGCATCTTCCAACGCCGCAGAACCTCCTCCAGCGTGAAATACTCCTTCGGTATCTCCATGCGCCCACCCCTGATTCCCAAATGTTCACATTATGTTCCTACCCACTTGACGTTCCGCAATCAATCATCACATATCCGCAGCGCTGACATTTTTTGGGGATAAGCATGTCGACAACTTTGCAGGACCGCATATGCAAGCGCCTTCAGCAACTCGGCCTGCGGGAAACCGATGTGGCAAAGTTGGCCGGCGTTAACCGCTCATTCCTTCACGACGTCCTCCGCGGGCGCTCCAAGCGGCCTAATCCGGAGAAACTCTCGCGCGTCGCAACGGCCCTCAAGGTCGATCTGCACTGGTTACTCACCGGGCAGGGAAACATACAAGACATCGCACCTTTCGATGAAGGGGCCGATGAAGACTTAATCGCCATCCCCTATGTCGAGGCACGCCCGTCCATGGGCGGTGGCGCCGTTGTTGAAGAGCCAGTCGAAACCGGTCGAGACTTCCACTTCAGACGCGCCTGGATCCGCGACAAACTGCGCGCATCGCCCTCCAACCTGCGGGTCTTGCATGTTGAAGGCGACAGCATGCTGCCGACCTTGGAAGATGGCGACACCATCCTGCTCGACCTCAGCCTAAAGCGCCCCACCCCACCTGGGATCTTCGTCCTGCATGACGGCATGGGGCTCGTTGCCAAACGCATAGAGCATGTGCCCAACAGCACGCCGCCCAAGATACGCATTCTGTCAGATAACCCGCTCTACAGCCCCTATGAGCGGTCGATTGACGAAATCAGGATCATTGGCCGGATCCGCTGGTTTGCACGGGAGCTTTGACGCCATGGTGAGCACAAACAAGAGGATGCAGTGCAGCTTCGGCCTTCGCTGCCAAATAGGTGGGACGGTCACAAAGATGCTAAAGTCGCGACCGGGAGGGATTATGACCTCAAGAGTGGCAGGTGTGTAGCTGTTGACGACACAACCGCCATCGTCTATGTAACGGCATGAAGGTTGTCGTCTACACTCGAACTGCGCAAAAGGCGCTCTTGCGGATGCCGCGAAACGTTGGGCTGCGCATACGCGAAAAGATCAGTTCCTTTGCTAAGGATCCCGCCTCACAGTCGAACAACGTGACAGCGCTGCGTGGTCTGGAAGGAATAATAAGATTACGCGTGGGGGATTGGCGCGTGATCATGCGCGATGGCATTGTCGTCGAGATACTCGACATCAAGGCGCGCGGTAGCGCTTACAAGGAGTGACGCAGATGAATGAGATGGTCACCATCCCAAAAGACGAATACCTCCGCCTCAAAGCCCTTGAGGAGGATCTTGCTGACTTTCAGAGCGTTTCGGATATTGTGAAACGTCTTGATGCTGGTGAAGAAGAGTTGGTCCCCGCTCTGGTTGTGGATCGACTTTTGGACGGAGAGCAGCCCTTGGTTGTCTGGAGACAACACCGCGGCCTCACCCAGGCTGAGCTTGCACGACGCTCCGGCGTGAACAGGGTTCAGATCATTGATATCGAGGCTGGGCGCAAAACCGGATCGGTCGAGACGCTGAGAAAGCTGGCCTCAACATTGGAAATCGATATCGACGATCTCGTTTCACCGTCGAGTGCGCGCGACGATGGAGGTCTCACGAACTGATTTGGCGTTTTCGGCCGTGAGGCAACGTTATCACATAACACCAAAGTCAATTCAGCCCAACCCGCGCCCCCTGCCCTACGGTAGCCTGCTCGGGCCCAAGCCAATCGGGAAACGCGCGCAGATCCCAGCTGGCCTTGGAACAGGTGTTGCGGAAGATGTCGAGTGCTGTTCGAAGATTTGGGTCAGCGTGTGGTATCTCGGCCTTACAAGCGACATCACCGGAGACCCGTCAGCAACGCGCCGCTGGTGAACCAGACAGGTCGAGGCCTGGCAGCCATTGACAATCTGTAGCTTAAAAGCTACATTAATCTATGTTTCTTATCCATCAGACAGACGAATTTGCTCGATGGCTTACGGGCCTCAGAGACTCCCGAGCAAAACAAAAAATCGCAACAAGGCTGCAACGGTTGAGGTTGGGTCACTTTGGCGACGTCGAGCCCGTCGGCGGCGGGTTGAATGAACTGCGCATACATGAGGGCCAAGGGTACCGTGTGTATTTTCGGCAAAATGGGCAGGAAATTATCCTGCTTATTTGCGGTGGGAACAAGAAGACGCAACAGCGCGACATCAGCCGCGCCCACGAAATCATGAAGGAGCTCAGTAATGGCAGTTGAAATCACTGAATTCGATCCGGCCGCTTATCTCGATGATGACGAAGCGATCGCCGCTTATCTGTCGGATGCTTTCGAGACCCAGGATGTGGCCTTCATCAGCGATGCAATCGGTGTGGTCGCGCGCGCGAAGGGCATGAAGCAAATTGCGCAGGAGGCTGGCGTGAGCCGTGAAAGCCTTTACAGGGCACTCAGCAGCGCAGGCAATCCGGAGCTAGGAACAGTGCTGAAAGTTCTGACGTCACTGAACATCAAGATCAGCGCACAGCCACTGTAGAGAACGACATAAGACATACCACCACCTACCAGGGGACCGCCGACGACCTGAACTGGCAGCGCCGCTTCAAGCATCTCAAGAGCCCGCTCAAGATCGGCAACCGCAAGGCGCAGATGACCTCTGTGCAGCAGCAGTTCTCGCGGGTGTGAGGCTCTGCACATAAGAGGCACACAAAATATGCGCATGATTGACCCGCACCCCAACTTGCGGTACGGTTTGCGCAGCTGGAGGCCGACATGAATGCTCAACCGAAAAAAGCGACCAATCTTACCCTCGACGCATCTCTGATCGAAGAGGCCCGCACGCTAGACGTGAACCTGTCTCGTGCGGCGGAAGAGGGGCTCCGAGTCGCCGTTCGCCAAGCGCGTACAGACCGCTGGCGTGCCGAAAATGCAGAAGCTCTTGCCTCTTCGAATGCTTGGGTGGAACACAACGGTCTGCCACTTGCGCGATACCGAGCTTTCTGATGGCACAATACGACGTATTCCGGAACCCAGAGGTTTCTGGGTATCTACTCGATGTTCAAAGTGATCT
>CALEMZ010000160.1 GCA_937910975.1 uncultured Pseudorhodobacter sp.
CGGAGTGGCGGGCATAGCTCGACACCCGGTTGCGCAGGTTGCGTGCCTTACCGAGGTAAAGCACCTCAGAGGCGGCGTTGAGCATCCGGTAAACGCCGGGGGAGCCATCAAGCGTTTTCAGATAGGCGTGAATGACGCCATGCCCGGTCGCGATTTCTAAGCCGTCTTGTGTCACGCCAATCTACCCCTGTTAAGAGTCATCGATTCTTTCCGGCACTGCAATGATAAACGGTTCGTAGCAAGAGAAAACCTATCCCCGTTTTCTGTGGATAAGTCTGTTAAGAATATTCCCGCAACGCGAATTTTCCCTTGTTTTTGGCCCTGTTCCGTTAACTGCCTAAAAATTAGGCGATTTTGTAAGTATTTGTTTTTCAACATTATTAAATATCGCACACGGCAAATACCTGAAAAGAAAGGAGAAAATTTAATGATTACATTAATGGATCACGCACGGTGGACAACTTGCCGCTGGCGCAATGCGAATGGTTAGACTTCGCCAATGATGTCTGGGGTTTTCCAGCCCAAATGCTGCCCACCATCGACGCAGAGAACCTGGCCTGTAACGGCGGGCGCATCGAGAAAAAATCCAAGTGCTGCGGTGATATCCGCGGGGTTTGCACCGCGCTGAAGCATGCTGTTGGCACGCTGGCGGGTGAAATGGTCCGGGCTTTGGCGCGCGCCAATCAGGGTGGAGCCGGGGCCGATGGCATTTACACGAATCTGGGGGGCAAGTGCCTGCGCGCTGGTTTGGGTCAGCGCCCAGAGGCCCATCTTGGCCAGTGTGTAGGTCATGAATTCCGGGGTCAGCTTGCGCACGCGTTGGTCGAGCATATTGATGATGAGCGAGGGGGCAAGCGCCTCGCCCCTCGCGTCGGTGGTGGCGGGAAGGGCTTGAGCGGCAAAGGCTTGCGTCAGCACGAAAGGCGCGCGCAGGTTGGAGCCCATATGCCGGTCCCAGTTGGTCCGGGTGGCGCTGTGGATCGTGTCATAGTCAAAGATCGAGGCATTGTTGATCAGCACAGTCAGGGGGCCGCCCAAAGCCTGCGCTGCCCGCGGGATCAGTGCCTCGGTCGCCTCCTCATCCAAGAGGTCCGATTGCAGAGCCACGGCTTGGCGGCCCATCGCCGTGATCTCGGCCACAGTTGCGGCCGCATCATCGGCGGAAGTGGCGTAATGGATCGCCACGTCATAGCCGCGCCCGGCAAGGTAAAGCGCCATGGCGCGTCCCAGCCTGCGTGCAGCACCAGTGACGAGCGCCCGCGCCATCACGCCACCAAAGAGACGGTGTAGGCGACATAGGCCGCCACGAAGCCAATGCCCACCGTGCGCGTGATGTTAAATCGCATCAGAATGAACGGGATCAGCAGAAGCGAGGCCGCCGCCATCACCCAAAGATCAGACTGCAGCATCGAGGCAGCCACCGGGATCGGACCGACAAACCCCGCCACGCCGATGATACCCAGCAAGTTGAACACGTTGGAGCCAATGACATTGCCCATCGCCACATCGGCCTGCTTCTTGAACGCCGCGGCGACCGTTGTCGCCAGCTCGGGCAGCGAAGTGCCTACGGCGACCAACGTCAAGCCGATCACGGTTTCAGAGAGGCCAAATATCCGCGCGACATCTGCCGCCCCTGTAACCAGAAAATCCGCGCCAATGGGTAGGCCGACAATGCCCACGACCAAAAAGGCGATGATCTTCCACCAAGGGGCCGAAGGGTCTGCGCCTTCCAGTTCTTCTTCGTCTTTCACTGCGTTGCGATGGGCGCGGGCGATACGCAAATTATCCATGAGCATCAGCGCAAGCCCTGCCAGCAATATCAGCGAATGCCACCAGGTGATTGGTCCCATGAAGCACAGCGCAATAAACAACGCGGTTGAGGCGAGCATGGTAAGAAACCCGCGCGAGACGCCCACTGTGCTGGAATGGATGGTGGAAATGATGGCGGGGATACCCAGCACCAATAATATATTGGCGATGTTGGAGCCAACCACATTGCCCAACGCGATGCCGGGAACCTCGTCAATCACCGCGCGGATCGAGACCAGAAGTTCTGGGGCGGAGGTGCCGAAGGCCACCACTGTCAGGCCCACCACAAGCGGCGGGATACCCAGCCGCAAGCTCAGGTTTACCGCGCCGCGCACCAGCGCGTCGCCCGCCAATACCAAAAGCACAAGGCCGATGGCCACATAGACAAGATCCATCAACACAGGCGAGGTTATCCTTTATTCGGGGGGGGCTGGCGGCAATCGCACCCCTTGGACCCTATGACATGGCGACCGCAATGAAGGCAAACGGCTGGCTTGCCTGTGCCACCCCGGCGCAGGCGGCGCGGCGCAAGAGCGCCAAGCCAGCCTAGTTTGCCAAACATCGCCAGAACGACGATCACGACCAGAAAGAGCGAAACGAGCTTGACCATGATCAGAGCCCGTAACGCGACCAAAGCGCGCGATCTTCAAGCTCGGCCAAAGCACCCGCAGCAATTTGCGCCCCTGCCGCGCCACCGCCCAAACCAAAACGTTGCAAGAAGGGTTTGCGCTGGCCAAGCAGGCGCAGTGCAACCTTGTCGCCGTAAAGCGCCTTCAGCTTCGGCTCCAGATGGGCCACACCGTCGGCAAGCCCCATCTCCACAGCACCCTGCCCAACCCAGATATCTGCATTGAACAGGTCCGCCTCCTCATTTAGCCGCTGTCCGCGCCGGGCTTTGACATGGGCAATGAAAGCCTTATGGATCGGCTCTTGCAAGGCCATAAGGCGGGCGACATCTTCGGGCTTTTCGGGCAGGAACGGATCGGCAAGCGATTTCGATTTGCCCGCCGTATGCACGCGACGCTCCACCCCGTGCTTTGCCATCAATCCCTGAAAGCCAAAGCTGGCAAAGATCACGCCGATGGAACCAACGATAGAGCTGTCATCCACCCAGATGTTATCGGCGGCACAGGCCAGCCAATAACCGCCCGAGGCCGCGACGTCTTCGACAAAGGCATGGACGGGAATATTCTTCTCATCCGCCAAGCGGCGGATACGCGCGGCGATCAGGCTTGATTGCACCGCAGAGCCGCCCGGCGAGTTGATGACCATCGCCACCGCCACAGGCTTGCCACGTGTAAAGGCGCGATCGATCAGCGGCGCGAGGGCTGCATCCGAGAGCGCGGGGCTAAAGCGACTGCCTCCACCGATGCTGCCGGACAGGCGGATCACGGGGACAGTGGGCGGCTTGTTCAGAAATGGGATATACTTGCGCATGCCCGAGATGTAAGCCGCGCAGGCCGGGGGAACAAGAAGGCGCAGGTGGCGAAATGCGGATTTCTTGCGCGGCGTTGCATTTCCTGCAAGGTTTCAGCGGACAATGCGGCGCAAATGGGGGGGCGTTATGATTGATAAACTGGAAATGTTCCTTGCACTCGCCTCAGAGGAGCATTTTGGCCGTGCTGCTTTGCGCTGTGGGG
>CALEMZ010000161.1 GCA_937910975.1 uncultured Pseudorhodobacter sp.
CATGCAGCAAATCCTCGACGTTCCGTAGCGACAACGGGAACCGGATGTACATCATCACCGCTAGGCGGATGATCTCGGGGGACGTCTTGAAGTAGCGAAAGGGGCTAGGTTTTGTCATCCGGTGACGCTAGTCGGCGCGAACCCCGCCGGCAAGAAAGTTCCTCTGACTCTGCCCAACGGCATGCCCCGCACGGCTTTTGGTACAGTGGCAACGCCGACCTTGGCCACAACAATCTCTCGACCAGCATGCGGCGTTGGCGCGTGACAAGCGCCGCTACAGCCGATGCTGTGGCCGAAGAACGCTCGGCCGGTTGGGTTTTCTGGCGCGACAATGCTGAGGGGCTTGGCGGTTGGAATTACGTCAACCGGCTGTCGCTGACGACCTTGCAGGTGACCGGCATGGGGTTCTTTGGTCTCTATGGCTCAACGTTTGCACTGACGACCACGCTCACGCTTGCCACAGTCGTCAACTGCGTCGGCATCGGTTTCCAGCGCGGCGCGCATAACAACTGGCAGCTGGTCAAGAACGATGGCACTGGCGCGCCGACGCTAACCGATCTTAGGGCCAGCTTTCCGGTGAGCAGCACGAGCAACGTGTTGACGCTCACCATCGCTGCCGCCCCGAACGGCGCGGATATCGGCGTTCGGGTGGTCGAAGAGGTCAGCGGCGAGGTAGTCGAGTTCACCATCGTCGCCACCGACATGCCCACCGCCACCCAGCTTCTGAGCCCCCGCAACTACATGAACAATGGTGCTGCGGCAGCGGCTGTCGCCTACGACTGCTCTGGCGTCGACGTCGAGACCGATTATTGAAGGATACCAACATGACAGAACGAACAACCCTGTTGCAGGAAGTAGGCGCAGCCTTCCGCGACAACGGCCTGACCGCCGCCATCACCGCGCTGATCGGTGGCTTCATCGCCCTGCTCGCTGCCATCACGCGCCGGGCATTCACCAATGATGCGATGCTGGTCCGGATGGACCGCGAGCTGCTGGCAGAGCGCAACCGCGTAGACCGCCAGCGCGCCGAGGACCGCAAGTGTGATGCCGACCGGCTGGAGCGGATTAAGACGGATATCCGCGCCATGCGCGATCTGATGTTCGAGGCGTTTCAGCGCGGCCGGACCGACTGACCACCACCAACCACTACTGAACTTGTCCCCCACCCGCCCCCGGCGGGCAATGCCCGCCAGATCGCAACGTCTGCGCGGCATTGCCGCGCGGGGGCGGGTTTTGCATTTCTGGAGACCAACAATGCCGACCACGACCTACGCCCATTTCCGCGACGTGCCTGAATCCGCTTGGCACTGGCCCAGCTTTTCCCCGGCCGAAATTGCTTGCCGCGGCACCGGAGCGATCAAGATCAACACCGAGGCGATGGACAAGCTGCAGAGCCTGCGCAATCGGCTGGGCAAACCGCTGATCGTCCGCTCCGGCTATCGCAGCCCGAGCCACAACCGCGCGGTCGGCGGCGCGCCTGCCTCCAAGCACATGCTAGGCTCGGCGTTTGACATCGCCATGTCGAACCACGATCCGGCCATCTTCGCCGAGGCCGCCCGAGCGGTCGGGTTCCTCGGCTTTGGCATCGATCCGCGCTCGGGTTTCATGCACATCGATCTCGGCCCCGCGCGCGGCTGGGGCGAACCCTTCCCTGTTCGCGCCACGCCCTTTATGCCGGAGATGGCCCCTGCCCGAGAGATCCTTGGACAGCCGCACTCTAAAAGGCGGCGGCGCAGCTGGGCGGGCGGCGAGACGTAGAGCCCAACCACATCGTGCAGTTTCTCGACGAAAGCCCGGTCGTTCGACAGCTTGAACTGACGCCAGCGATGTGGGCTCAGCCCATGCGCCTTCCAGATTTCCCGCACCGTGGAGGCGGCCAGACCGACCGCTTTGCCCATCGCCCGGATCGTCCAATGGGTCGCCTCATGCGGTGGTGCGTCCTGTGTCAGCCGGATGACCTCGGCCACTTTCTCGTCCAGCGTTCTGGGGGTGCCGGGCGGCCGCGTCTTTTCCCGCAGCAGCCCTTCGACGCCTTCGGCCATGAACCGCTCCTGCCAGCGCCAGATGCAGATTTTGGATTTGCCCGTAGCGGTCATGATCGACGTGGTTCCAGCACCGTCGGCGCTCAGAAGCACAGTGCGGCAGCGCCAGACATGCCTCTGGGGCGAAGACGGGTGCGAAATGACCGTCTCAAGCCGGGATCGATCCTCGCTTGAGACCGTGAATGATATTCCTGCGCGCATCAGCATGACTCGCACTGCCAATGCCGAAACGGAATCCCAATTTGGACACCTTCGTCGCGTTCAATCCCCTAGCATACCGCTATTTCAAATCGGCCGAACCGGTCCTCGCTCAGAAAAGTGCCGTATGATGCATGTTCGATATGGGCGCCCAACTGGGTGACGATCTGGTCGCAGACATTCTGCGGATGCTGCCTGCGGCGCCAATCAGCTACGGCAAAGCGGCGATTGTCATCACATTGTCACAGTTAGCGGTTGGTAATCTCCTATTGTCTCTCTTAGAGAAATCTCGCTTAAAGAATTGTTTTATTGGCGGAAATCAAGGTTTCGGGCGCGAATGCCGGCAAGATCAGCAATTTTTTCCCTGTATTTCCCCTGTTAACAGGGGAAATGGGGCGATCTGACCAGACCGTCCACAACGTTCCGTCATAACGCGCCAACTACAGTCTTGTGTCCGGCGGGTCATGTGTTCCGGCCTCATTGCAAGGGCGCAGATTTGGGCTTGCCTGTCGCCGCAATCAGGGCTGTAACTTGGGCGGAAAGCAGGCCGGGGGAATAACATGGCGCAGGCGTTGAAAACACAAAGTCCGTCGCGGGCGTCTTATGATGTGGTGATCATCGGGGGCGCGATGATGGGAAGCTCCACGGCGTGGTTTTTGACCAGCAACCCGGATTTCAACGGCACGGTTTTGGTGATCGAGCGTGACCCCAGCTATGAATTTGCCGCCACCTCCCACAGCAATTCTTGCATCCGGCAGCAGTTTTCCACCGCGCTGAACGTGCAGATTTCGCAATTCGGGGCGGCGTTCATTCAAGATCTGCCACGCTATATGGGGGAGGCCGCAGATGCGCCAAAGCTGAAGATCCAGAGCTATGGTTACATGTATCTGGCTGACACCGCAGCCTTTGCCGATGTGCTGCGTGCCAGCTATAAAGTGCAGACCGCGCAAGGGGCCGCGACGCAGTTGATGACGGCGGATCAGATCAAGGCTGCCTATCCGTTTTACAATGTCGATGACCTTGTGCTGGGCAGTATCAATACCCAGAACGAAGGCTATTTCGACGGTATCACCTTGTTTGATATGTTCCGCCGGAACGCACGCCGCCAAGGGGCGGAATATATCGCAAATGAGGTGGTGGCGATCACCAAAAACGCCACAGACAACAGGGTGGACAGCATCACGCTGGCATCAGGCGATGTGGTGGCCTGCGGGCAATTGGTCAACGCCACAGGCACGCGCGGGGCTAAAACAGCCGCGATGGCAGGGATCTATATTCCGATTGAACCGCGCAAACGCTTTACGTGGATATTCACTGCCGAACAGCCGCTTGACCGCCCCTTGCCCTTGACCATCGACCCATCGGGCGTGCATTTCCGCCAAGATGGCAAGGCCAGCTATATGGCCGGCGGCCATGCCGATCATGACCCTGCCGTCCCTCATGATGATTTCAGCATGGATCATGCCCTCTGGGAAAATCACATCTGGCCCGCCATCGCGGCCCGCATCCCGCAGTTTGAGGCGATCAAGGTCATGCGCGAATGGGTCGGGCACTATGACATGAACACGCTTGACCAAAACGCAATTGTCGGCCCGCACAATGAGATTGCGAATTTCTTGTTCCTGAACGGGTTTTCTGGCCACGGCTTGCAGCAATCGCCAGCCATGGGGCGCGGCACGGCGGAATGGCTGATCTATGGCTGCTATCGCAGTCTGGACCTGTCACCCTTGGGCATTGCTCGTGTTTTGCGCAATGAACCCTTTCTGGAAAAGGCGATCATTTAAGCGCGCCGCTCATCGTCAGGCAGTCAACCTACCGCATCTGCTCAAATTTTTATCAATCGGTCATTATTATTGCGGGATGGGTAATTTATGAATGGACCATCCTTGAAAATTCGCTAGCGTTACCCCAACTATTGGGGGCAATTTTGTGACACAACCTGCGCATCCAGCGATTTTTGATGGCCATAACGATGTTTTGCTAAAACTCTACCGCGCCGGTGGCGTGTCGGCTGCGGCCAGTTTCCTGACGGGCTGCCCGGGTGCAATAGACGTGCCTTCGGCCAAAGAAGGCGGCTTTGCAGGCGGTTTTTTTGCAGTCTATGTGCCATCCCCCACCGAT
>CALEMZ010000162.1 GCA_937910975.1 uncultured Pseudorhodobacter sp.
GGTGCGCAATGTGACGACGGATGTGATGAACCGGGGCTTTCTGCGCGAGGATGGCAATTCGATCTTCATCTTTGAGGTGGCAGGCCTGTGCATCGGCCATTTGGGCCATTTGCACCACATCCCCGATGCCGCGCAGTTTGCATCGATCGGGCGACTGGATGTGTTGATGGTGCCGGTTGATGGCGGCTATACGCTGGATTTGCCGTCGATGATGCAGGTGGTGCGGCGGTTGCGATCTTCGGTCGTCTTGCCGATGCATTGGTTTTCTGGGGCCTCGCTGGAGGTGTTACTGGCCGAAATGGCGGCGGAGTTTGACGTGGTCCGCCCGGAGTTGAGCCAGATCGACCTGTCGCTGTCGCGCCTGCCGGGGCGGCCTACGATCATCGTGTTGGAGCCTGAATTCCTGCCGTAACAGCCGGGCCTTTCATCGCCCCCTGCGGCGCGGTATTGGAGGGGTGACATAGGAGGCCCAATGCTCAACCCCGCCGACCCCGCCTTTTTGCAGCATTTATCCGCGCTATTGCCCGAAGGCAGCCTGCGCGCACCGGAGCCGCGCGATCTGGCCGATCCGCGTGGGCGGATCGGCGGGCAGGCGGGGGCGGTGGCACGGCCACGCTCGGCGCAAGAGGTGTCAACCATTTTGCGCGCTTGCAATGCCGCGCGGGTCGGCGTTGTGCCCCTTGGGGGTGGCACGGGGCTGGTGCTGGGGCAGGTGATGGGGGACGGCCCACTGCCGCTTGTGCTGTCGCTGGAGCGGATGGCTGCGCTGCGCGGCGTGTACCCGGAGGAAAACGTTTTGGTGGCCGAGGCGGGCGCGACCTTGGCGCAGGTGCAGGCGGCGGCGGAAGATGCGGGGCGGCTCTTTCCGCTCTCGCTGGCCAGCCAGGGCAGCGCGCGGATCGGGGGCAATCTTTCGACCAATGCAGGCGGCGTGAATGTGCTGCGCTATGGCAACACGCGCGATCTGTGCCTGGGGCTGGAAGCGGTCTTGCCCAGCGGCGAGATCTGGCATGGCCTCAAGCGGTTGCGCAAGGACAACACCGGATACGATCTGCGCAACCTGCTGATCGGGGCGGAGGGCACATTGGGCGTGATTACCGCCGCCAGCCTGAAGCTCGCGCCGATCCCGGCCGCGACCGGCACGGCGTTGATGGTGGTGCCAAGCCCTGCCGCGGCGCTAAAACTGCTGGCCATGGCACAGGCGCGGCTGGGGGGGCTGATCTCGGCTTTTGAGTTGATCGCGAAGATGGGTCTCGATTTTCTGGCCGAAACCATTCCGGAACAGCGCCAGCCATTTGCTAATCACCCGGAATGGATGGTGCTGATTGATCTGGGCCTGCCAGAGGGCCTGCACCCCGGCGAGGCGCTGGAGGCGTTGTTTGAGGCGGGGGCCGAGGCCGGGCTGGTGCTTGATGGCCTTATCGCGCAATCTCAGGCGCAGCGGGCGGAATTCTGGGCGATCCGCGAGAATATCCCCGAAGGCAACCGCCGCATCGGCGCGATCTCCAGCCATGATATTTCGCTGCCACTGAGCGAGATCGCGGGCTTTATCGCCGCGGCGGGGCCCGCACTTGCAACGCTTGGTCAATGGCGGATCAACTGCTTTGGCCATCTGGGTGATGGCAACCTGCATTACAACGTCTTTCCCGCGCCGGCCCAAAGCCGTGCGCAGCATGAAAACAGCCGCGAGGCGATTAAGACGCTGGTGCATGATATGGCCCATGCGCGGGGTGGCTCGGTCAGCGCCGAACATGGTATCGGGCGGCTGAAAGTGGATGATCTGGAGAAATATGGCGACCCGGTCAAGCTTGCCGCCATGCGCGCGATCAAATCTGCCTTGGATCCGAATGGCATCATGAATCCGGGTGCTGTGCTTAGGTTGCCCTAATTGCTTCATCTTTAGGAAAATACTCAATACTATCGCTGCCATGACGCGGGAGCATGCAGAGCCAAGCTCTCGTGAAAAACAGCATCAAAAACAAATCGCCCCCGAAACAAATAGCCCCGCCGGGGTGAACCGGCGGGGCTGGGGTTTGGGGTTGAGTGGTCACGTGTTTTGCAAGCAGCGACCGGTCATCCCGGTTCCTTTGTTTTAGGGTGATTCCGTTACCAAAAGGTTACCAAGCGTATTTCTCGAAGCGAGAATCTAGCGCAACCAATGCCTCACAGCCCTTCAAAGGAGCAAAGGGTGTGTACTTCCATGCCCAACGCCTCCAGCTTCTTGCGGCCGCCAAGCTCCGGTAGGTCCACCACGAAGGCGCAACCGATCACTTGGGCGCCAAGGCGCTCAATTAGCTTGATCCCGGCCTCTGCCGTGCCGCCTGTGGCCAGCAGATCATCCACCAGCAACACCTTTTCGCCCGGCAAAAACGCATCGTCATGCACCTCCATCACCGCCTCGCCATACTCCAGCTTGTAATCTTGCGCGATGGTGCGGCCCGGCAGTTTGCCCTTTTTGCGGATCGGCACGAAGCCGGTCGAAAGCTGATGCGCAACGGCCCCGCCCAGAATAAAGCCCCGCGCCTCCAGCCCTGTCACCTTGTCAATCCGCATCCCGGCATAGGGCGAGAGCAACTGGTCAATCGCCATGCGAAACCCGCGCGGGTCGGCAAACAGGGTGGTGACATCGCGAAACAAAATCCCCTCATGCGGGAAATCGACGATGGTGCGGATGTAGTCTTTGACGGTTTTTGTCATGGGCTGCTTTCAAGGAAATGGGGCATTATTGAGGGGAGGATCGCTTCAGCCAAGCACCCGCCCGGCCACAGCATCAAGCTTGGTCAGAAGTTCAGGGTCGCGCGCAGAAGGGGCGGTCATTATGGCATGCTCCAGCGCTCGGTCGCAGCCATGCGGGCAGGGCGCGCGGGCGGCACCCAGCAATGCGGGCAGGCGGGCGAGCATATCCTTGGCATGGCCGGAATTGGCGGTGAGCGTGGCGATGACCTCGGCCACATCCACCACGCCATGGGCCTCGTGCCAGCAGTCATAATCGGTGACCATCGCGACGGAGGCATAGCAAAGCTCGGCCTCGCGGGCCAGTTTTGCCTCGGGCATATTGGTCATGCCGATCACATCGGCCCCCCAGGCGCGATACATCCGCGATTCGGCGAGGGTGGAAAATTGCGGGCCTTCCATTGCCAGATAAGTGCCGCCGAAATGCACGCGCACCCCGGTTGCGGCTTGTGCGCAGGCCGTGCCAAGCCGGGGGCAGGTGGGGTGGGCCACCGAGACATGCGCAACACAGCCGGTGCCAAAAAAGGATTTTTCGCGCGCGAAGGTGCGGTCGATGAATTGATCAACAATGACGAAATCACCCGGCGCAAAGTCTTCACGCAATGATCCGCAGGCCGAGACAGAGATGACATCAGTGCAGCCTAGCCGTTTGAGCGCATCAATATTGGCGCGGTATGGCACATCGGTGGGCGAAAGCCTGTGCCCGCGCCCATGCCGGGGCAAAAACGCCATTGGCACGCCCGAAAGACGCCCCACGAGTACCTGATCGGATGGCGCACCCCATGGGGTCTTGACCTTGACCCAGCTTGCGCCTTCCAACCCGTCAATTTCATAAAGGCCCGAACCGCCAATAACGCCGATCATGGTTTTCATGGCTGGTTTCCTCTCGCCCAACGGGCTGTTTCGGGGGCAGGATAAACGCAGCCGCGACCAGCGAAAAGTCCTAATCCACAGGGCAATGGTGATTGCCCCGAAGGGGGGGCTATGCTACGCGCGATTTGGAATTCTGCAGGGGGGAGGCGCCTTTGTATCGGTTGGAAGAAGAGACCGAAGCCGACTGGTGGGAGGTCGAGGCGCTGTATGACCTGTGCTTTGCGCCGGGGCGCACGGCGCTTTCATCTTATCGGCTGCGCGAAGGTGTGCCGACCATTGCCTCGCTGTGTTTGGTGTTGCGCGATGCGGATGGCACGCTGGCCGCCGCGATCCGCCATTGGCCGGCCAAGGTGGCAGGGCGCGATATTTTGCTTTTGGGACCGATCGCAGTGCACCCGACCCGGCAGGGCGAGGGCTTGGGGGCGCTGCTGATCACCGAAAGTCTGGCGCGCGCGCGCGGCCTTGGCTGGGCGCGGGTGCTGTTGGTGGGCGATGCGCCCTATTATCGGCGCTTTGGCTTTTCCAGACTGGAGGGCGTGGTGATGCCGCCCCCCACCAACCCGGACCGCGTCTTGGGGATTGAGCTGCGCGATGGTGCCTGGGAGGGCGTGGCGGGAGAAGTGACGCGCGCGCAGGGCTAAGCCCGCGTGATCACGCTTGTTTTGCTGCGCGCGCGGCCCTACCTATCAGTTATGCAAGAAACCGCGCCCAGCACTTTGCCCGCCCCGCTGACCCCCGATCCGGGGCCGGTGATTGCTGCTTTGGCGGCACGGCAAATGCGGGCGAATGGCCCCTTGATGCGGATCATCAACAAGTTTGGCGGCGTGATCGAAGACCAGATGGCGCATTTGCCCGATGGCGCGCGCGCACAGATTGAGCGGGTGACGGCGCAGGCGTTGCGCCGCGCGGTGACGCTGGCCGACCGGGGCCGCCATGCGCCCGATTTCGGGCCGCGCGGCGCGCCTGTGCTGGCGGCGCTGACCGGGGCGCTTGGTGGCGCGGGCGGGATTGCCACCGCGCTGGCCGAACTCCCGGTGACGGTGACGGTTATCTTGCATGCGATTTTGCACGCGGCGCGGGCCGAGGGGTTTGACACCAGCCTGCCCGAAGTGCGGGCCGAGGCGTTGCGCGTGCTGTCTTCCGGCGGGCCTTTGGATGATGACGACGGGATCAACACTTCATTTCTTGGCGCGCGCATGACATTGACGGGGCCAGCCTTGCACAAGCTGTTGGCCAAGATTGTACCGGGCTTTGCCAGCGTGCTTAGCCAGAAGCTGGCAGCGCAAGCGGTGCCGGTTTTGGGTGCGGTGACGGGGGCTGCGCTGAACGCGGCCTTCCTGACGCATTACCGCGAATTGGCGCATATCCGTTTTGGACTGCTACGCCTGAGCATTCTGCACGGAGCCGTACCTGTACGCGCGGCGTTTGAGGCCGAATTGAAGGCGCGCGAATTGGCGAAGTAGCCCGGATTTTTCCTAGCCTTTGATCCCGTAGCGGGCCATTTTATCGGCAAGCGTGCGGCGCGGGATGCCTAAGGCTTGGGCGCTGCGTTCTACCGATTGGTTGAAACGTTCCAATGCGGCGATGATTTCGCGTGTTTCATATTCGGCAACCCGCTCCGGCAGGGTCTCACCTTTTGGCGTATCATCGGGCATGTCGAAACCGAGGCCAAGGACGAGGCGTTCCGCCGCTGTTTTCAACTCCCGCACATTCCCCGGCCAATCACGGCGCATAAGATCGCGGCGCAGGCTGATCGAGATGTTCGGCTCTGTGCGGCCATAGCGGCGGGCGGCAAGGCTGGTGTAATGCGCAAAAATCAGAGCGATGTCGGGGCCAAGGCCTCGCAGGGGGGGGGCAGCGAAAGCTCTGCGCCCGCAAGGCGATAGTAGAGATCGGCGCGGAAGGTGCCAGCCGCAATGGCCGCGCGCAGATCGGTTTTGGAGGTGGTGAGGATGCGGATATCCAGCGGGCGCAGATGGTTCTCGCCAATGCGCTCAACCTGGCGTTCCTGAAGCGCGCGCAGCAGTTTGGTTTGCAGCGGCAGCGGCATCGCCTCCACCTCATCAAGCACCAGCGTGCCACCATTTGCGGCTTCCAGCTTGCCGGGTTTTTCCCGCGCGCCGGGGAATGCGGCGGCGGCATGGCCGAAGACCTCCAGCTCAAACAAGGCTTCGGGCAGGGCTGCGCAGTTGAGCGCGATATAGGGGCCTTGCGCGCGCGGCGAGGCGGCGTGCAGCGCGCGGGCGGCAAGCTCTTTTCCGGTCCCGGTTTCGCCTGTCAGGATCACATCGACATCCAGCGGCGCAAGTGCGGTGATACGGTCGCGCAGGGTGGCGATGGCCGGGCTTTCGCCCAGAATTGCACCGGATTTCTGCGTCAGTTCCTTTTGCAGCCGCACCACTTCATCCCGCGTGGCCTTGGCCCTGAGCGCGCGGGCGAGGACCGAGAGCAGATGCGCCGCATCATAGGGTTTTTCCAGAAAATCCTCGGCTCCGGCCTGAATGGCGCGCACGGCCTGCACCACATCGCCATGCCCGGTGAGCATAATAACGGGCGTATCCAGCCCCTGCCCGGTGATCGCTGACAACAGGCCCATGCCATCCATCCCCGGCATCCGCAGATCGGTGAGAATGGCATCGGGCGGGGTGGCAATGGCGGCCTCTACCGCGTCTTCGGCACGCAAAAAGCCAAAGGCTATATGGCCGCCAACCTCGACCAGATCGGTGAGGGCGGCAAGGTGGTCGGCGTCATCATCGACGACAAAAACGCTCATGCGGCGGTGCCTTGTTGTTGGGCGGGGGTGGGCAGCGACAGGGTGACCTCGGTGCCTTTGCCGGGGGTGGAGCTGATGCCGATCGTGCCGCCAAACTCCGTGATAATGGCTTGTGATATGGAAAGGCCGAGGCCAAGCCCTTCGCCGCTGATCTTGGTGGAAAAGAACGGCTCGGCCACGCGGGGCAGATCGGCGGGGGCAATCCCGGTGCCGGTATCCGATACGCGGATGGTGGTAAGGTTGCCGTCGGCACCGCAGGTGATAGTGATCTGGGCGTCTTTGCAGCCCTCAACCGCATCAAGGGCGTTGAGCAGCAGGTTGACCATAACCTGCTCCATCCGGATAGCGCCTGCGCGCAGGTGCAGGGGCGCGGTGGGGGCGACAAATTGCGGGGTCACGCCCACGGCCTTGGCACGGGGGGCCACCAGATCCATCGCGTTTTCAACGATCTGGCCGACACTCACCAAGGCCAGTTCGCCCTGTTCCTTGCGGCTGAAGCTTTTGAGATGTTTGGTCGTACGCTGCATCCGTCGTACAAGGCCGCGCACGGTACTGATGCGGGTTTGGGTTTTTTCCTGGCCTTTGGGCAGGGCGAGTTCGGCAGCGCCTAAGGTGGCCTCCATCGCGGCCAATGGCTGGCTGATTTCATGCACGATGGCGGCGGACATGCGGCCAAGGGCGGCCATTTTCTCGGAATGGATCAGGCCCTCTTGGGCTGCACGCAGCTCGGCCTCGGTTTGGCGGCGGGCCTGAACCTCATGCGCGAGGTCGCGGGTGCGTTCGGCCACGCGGGTTTCCAGCAAAGCATTCTGGCGCAGGCGCAGGGCGACGAGCTGGCGGCGCTGGTTGGTGATTTTGGCCAATCCGGTGGCCAGCAGTGCCAGCAGGGCTGCACCAAAGGCGGAAAGGGTCGCGGTGGTCGTGACGGAGGCAATGGGCGCGCCAGTCAGTAAGGTCCAGCCATCATCGGTGAGAGGTCGGGTGCGGATCAGCATCAGGCCGCTGGCCGATTGGGCACGGTCGGGCGCGGTGAGGATGGCATTTGCAGCGCTCAGATCAATGCCGTCATAGGTGCGCGTGTCGCGGATGCGCGCCAGCGTTTCCGGGGCCAGTGGCAATGTCGGGTGATACAGCCATTCGGGCGCGCCGGACAGGAAGGCAACGCCGTCCTGATCCAGAATCGCGGTGGCAAGGCCCGCGCGTGACCACGTGGCTTGCAGGGGGGTCATATCGACTTTCACCACAAGCACGCCGCGCGCCGCGCCAAACTCCACCGGGCTGGCGAGAAAATAACCGGGAATTCCGGTGGTGACGCCGATGGCATAAAAGCGGCCATGCTGGCCCGACATGGCGGCTTTGAAATAGGGGCGAAAGCTGTAGTTTAGCCCGACAAGACTTTGTTCTGTATCGTAGTTTGAGGCAGCGACGGTGGTTCCTTCGGCATCCATCAAAAACAATTGCGCGGCCCCCGAATGCGCGCCGATCTTGGCGAGATATATGTTCGCTGCGTCAATGTTGCTGGGGTGTTGCGGGGCTGCGAGGGCGGCGAGGATGCGGGCATCTTGCGCCGCAATACCGGGGAGCGAGCCAAAGCGCGCAACTTCCGTTTCCACGGCGCGGGCCGTCAGGATCAGGGATTGGTCGAGCTGGGTGCGCAGGGCCGCTTCGCTGGCGCGCTGGACGAAGTGATAGGCCAGGAGGGCGGCGCAAAGCGCAAGGGCGATGGCCGCCAGAAAGGTGCGCGCGCCTGTCATTGGGATGCGACGCCCAGAAGGCGGTCCGCGATATGATGCGCGATGGGAATGGCGGATGTGGCCGCAGGCGAGGGAGCGTTGCAGACATGCAGGCTGTGGCGGGTATCGACAAAGAGAAAGTCGTCGATGATGCGCCCGTCGCGGGACACGGCCTGGGCTCGGATACCCGATTTATAGGGCGCAAGATCGGCCAGCGTGATCCGGGCGCAGTATCGTTGCACCTTTTTCAGATAGCGGCGGGCCAGCAGTGCCGAGCCAAGTTCATCCATCGCAGAGCCTGCATTGCGGGCCAGCAGCCGCCAAAAACCGGGATAGCTGAGGGTTGCAGCCAGATCGGTGAGGTTGAGGCTGGTTTTGGCATAGCCCTCGCGCGCGCCTGCCAGCACAGCAGAGGGGCCGACGGTAAAGCCGCCGTTCATCTTGCGCGTCAGGTGGACACCAAGGAAGGGGCGTTCGGGGTCCGGGATCGGATAGATCAGATGTTGAACCAGATCGGCGGGCTGGTTCTTGATGGCGAAGTAATCGCCGCGAAACGGGATGATGCGGAAATCCACCTGCGCGCCAAAGCGGGTTGCCATGCGGTCGGCCTGAAGCCCGGCGCAAAACACGGCTTTTCCCGCAGAAATCACACCGGAGCTGGTTTGCAGCGTAACGCCTTGGGCCGTTTCATCGCCGCCCGTGACGCGGGTGCCAAGGCGCAGGGTGCCGCCGCGCGCGGTAAACAGCGCGGCCATTTTCAGCGCCACCTCGCCAAAATCGACGATGCCGGTGCTGGGGGACAGCAGCGCGCCGGTGGCGGAGATATTGGGCTCCAGTTTGCGGGCCTCTTCCCCGGTCAGCCGTTCAATTGCGATGCCGTTGGCGCGGGCGCGGACCTCCAGCGCCTCCATCCGGGGGATTTCGGCGGCGTCGGTGGCCACGATCAGCTTGCCGCAGGTTTGTGTGGGAATGTCGTGCTCGGCGCAAAATTCGCGTGTGGCGGCAACGCCTTGCGCGCAAAAGCGGGCCTTGAGGCTGCCGGGCGCGTAGTAAACGCCGGCATGGATCACGCCGGAGTTGCGCCCGGATTGGTGCCGTGCGGGCTGGGGCTCTTTTTCCAGCAGGGTGATTTTGGCTTTGGGGTGGCGGGATTGGAGCTCTATCGCTGTGGCGAGGCCGACGATGCCGCCGCCGGTGATGGCGAAATCAGTGGTTTGGCTGGGCATGGCGCGGCGTTCCTATGGATTGGTTATGCTGGCAAAGGCCGGGAGTTTTGCGCCTGTCTCTAATTGGGATTGAACCAATGGCGCTGAATGATCGATCCCCCGCAGGATGTTTCTACCGAAAAGAAAGCGGGGGAGGGAACTCATTTTTTTGCGCATGGTTTGACGGTGATGGGCGCGCCGGGGTTGGCGCCAAGTTCGGTGCAAGTGGTTGCGGTGCAAAAGCTCCAACCTGCGCCAGTGGCCCCTGAGGCGGCGAGGGTGAGGCTGGGCAGGGTAGTCATTGGTTCCCAGACCCACCAACCATCTTCAAGCCGGGCATCATCGGCGGGTTCCATCCCCGCGCCAGAGCCTTTGATTGCAACGTGGGTAAGGGTGAGGGCGTGGTCTTGCACCCGCCAGTTTTCGACCCATTCGATTTTTTCGACCGAATGGGTCCAGCGCAAGGTGAAATCCGGGTTGGTGAGGGCGAGTGTTGCCGCCCCCACCATTAGGCAGATGCTCATGCGGCGGCCTTTTTGCGCAACCACATAGCGGCGGCGAAGGCGGCGACGAGGGCAAAGCCGATCTCATCCGTGATGGGCAGTGCGGCGATAAGCGTGCCTGCCGCGACCACGGCCAGTACGCGTTCCCAGACCGCCAGCGGGCGACCAAGCCAGCCGATGACGGCAGCCCCCCAAAGGCCGATGGCAAGCACGGCTTTGAGCACGATATAGGCCACGGCAGGGATGAAGCCGATGGCTTCCCCGAGTGCCCCACCCGGCTGTAGCATCAGCTCGGGTGTATAGACCGCCATATAGGGAATCACAAAGCCCGCTGCCGCGATTTTTACCGCCTGCATTGATATTCGCAGCCCGCTTTCCTTGGCAATTGGGGCGGCGGCAAAGCAGGCTAACGCCACAGGGGGCGTGAGATCCGCGAGAATCCCGAAGTAGAACACGAACATATGGCTGACGATCAACGGCACGCCGAGTTCCAGCAACGCAGGCCCCGCAATGGCGGAGGTGATGATGTAGTTCGGGATGGTGGGGATGCCCATGCCTAGGATGATGCAGGTGATCATCGTCAGGACCAGCGACAAGATCAGGCTTTCGCGCCCGACGCTGACGATAAAGGCACCAAAGGTATTGGCCGCCCCGGTCAGGGTCATGGTGCCGATGATCACACCCACCAGCGCGCAGGCAATGCCCACTGGCAATGCGGTTTTGGCACCGTCGGCCAAGGCATCACGGCAAACCAGCAATGTCTCGCGCCCGCCTTTGTAAAACGCGTTCCAGCCAACCAATGCTGCAATTGTGCCTGCGACCACCCAGATGCCGAACTCGAAAAAGGCCGCCGCGATCAACCCAAGCCCGATCCAGAAAATCACCCGGATCACGCCTTGCGGCAGGTTAAGCACCGCCGAGGCACCCAAGATCAGCATCATGGTTAGTGCAAGGCCAATGGTACCAGCAAAAAGCGGCGTGTAGCCCGAAAACAGCAGATAAACCAGCACCGCCAGTGGCAATATCAAGTGCCAACCTTCGCGGATCGCCTTGAGGGGGGAGGGCAGTTTGGCCTTGTCCATGCCCACGAGCTTGGCGCGGCCAGCCTCCAGATGCACCATCCAGAAGGCGGAGGCAAAATAGAGGATTGCGGGGATGAGGGCGGCAGTAACCACATCAATGTAATCGACGCCGAGCGTTTCGGCCATGATGAAGGCCACAGCACCCATCACCGGCGGCATGATCTGCCCGCCCATCGAAGCAGTTGCCTCAACTCCGCCCGCGAAGGCCGGGCGGTAGCCGAATGATTTCATCAGCGGGATGGTGAACTGCCCGGTCGTGACGACGTTGGCCACGCCCGAACCTGAGATGGTGCCCATCAGGCCGGAGGCGAGCACGGAAACCTTGGCAGGTCCGCCTTGTTTATGGCCGACAAGACCGAGAGAGACATCGGTGAAAAGTTTGATCATCCCGGCCTTTTCGAGAAAAGAACCAAACAGGATGAACAAGAAGATGAAGGTCGAAGACACATAGGTCGGGATGCCGTAAATCCCCTCAGTGCCAAAGGACATATGGTCAATCACCTGCGCGAAATCATAGCCGCGATGGTTGAACGGGCGCGGCAGATATTCGCCAAAGAAACAATAGGCGAGAAATGCCCCGGTGATAATGGGCAAGGCCGGGCCCATCAGCGCCCAGGCAGCGGCAAAAACCGTGAAAAGGGCAATGGAGCCCACGATGATATCGAGCGTCTTGGGGTCGCCTGCGCGCAGCAATAGCGGTACGAATTCCCACCATTGGTAAAGTGCAACGGCCACCCCGAGTCCGGCCATTGTCCAGGCCATGGCCTTGATCCCGACGGAGCCGCGGCGCATCGCAGCCAACAGTGGAAAACCCAAAAGCGCTAGAAAACCGACATGAAAGGCGCGGGTGATCTGGCTGGCAAAATCGACCAGATGGGCGGCCGTCGCGATTTGGAAGCATGAAAAGGCGACCGCGATCCAAAACAACAGCCGGCCCTCAAACCCAGGGGGGAAGCCCGAAGAAAGTGGGTCGTGAATTGATGCCACTTCTGCGGCTCCCGGCACTGTGCCGGTTGATTGAGTTTTTTGCACCTGATGCGCCCTCCACGGCGGCAGTAAATGAAAGCGGCCCCCCGAAAGGGGCCGCCAATTGGTTAAGGCCGGTTTACTTGATCAGGCCGACTTCTTTGTAATAACGCTCAGCACCCGGATGCAGCGGGATTGGCATGCCGTTGAGCGCGCCTTCAACCGAAATGGCACCGGCTGATTTATGCGCGGCTACCAGCGTCGGCAGGTTTTCAAACATCAGCTTGGTCATCTGATAGGCGGTTTCTTCGGATACATCTTCATGCGTGACAAAGAAGTT
Source organism: uncultured Pseudorhodobacter sp. (assembly GCA_937910975.1). Classification (GTDB taxonomy): domain Bacteria; phylum Pseudomonadota; class Alphaproteobacteria; order Rhodobacterales; family Rhodobacteraceae; genus Pseudorhodobacter. Next base: position 12,209 of record CALEMZ010000162.1, read on the forward strand.
CATTACCGCCACGGTGGGCACGTCTTCGGTTTGGCCTTCATAGGTGCCAGCCGGAATCACGCCAGCAACGAAAGGCGCGCCCAGCTTTTCCACCACTTCGGCGGGGATCGACACGATGGTCGTGGCCATGTTGGTTGCCAGGTCCTTGATTGAGGCTACACCGAGGCCAGCCGACTGCAGCGAGGCGTCGAGCTGGCGGTTCTTTTGCAGCTCAACCGATTCTGCGAACGGCAGGTATTCAACCTTGGCCATGTCGCCATAGCTCATGCCCGCCGCTTCCAGAATGGCGCGCGCGTTGAGTTCGGTACCCGACTTGGGCGCACCCACCGAAATGCTCTTGCCCTTGAGATCGGCGAGAGTTTTGATGCCGCTATCTACAGTGGCCGCGATCTGGATAAAGTTGGGATATGCCGCCGCGATGCCGCGAAGCTTGGACAGAGGCTGGGCGAAGCCGACGTCTGCATTGCCTTCCCAGGCGAATTTAACCGAATCGCCAAGTGCCAACGCCAGTTCGCCCTTGCCCTGCTGTAGCAGGTTGAGGTTTTCGACCGAGGCTTTGGTGGACTGAACCTGCGCCTGAACATTCGGAATGTTTGCGCCGTAAATTGTGGCGAGGGCAGAGCCGACGGGATAATAAACGCCCGAAGTGCCGCCGGTTAGAACGTTGATGAATTCCTGAGCATTGGCAGCTACAGGGGCTGTCGCGATTACAGCGCCAGCCAAAAGCCCGCGCAGGGTTGCGGTGATTTTCGTCATGGGGTCCTCCTCCAAGGTAAAAGTGTCACGCTTTTCGCGCGTGATCAGGGGGAGTTTGGGCAGAACGGGGGGCAATGCTCAATCATTTTTCGCAGATCGGGGGAAATTAGGATGCGAGGCGCTGCCAATTGGTTGGCAGATCCTCGCCAGTGCTTGTTAATCTTGCGGGCGCGCAAGAAAGTCCATCACTGCAGGGCGTACGCTTTCCACTCCGGCGGCACATTCGGCCTCTATCACTTTGCGGAGTGCCTGTAGATCGGTGCGGCGGATCAGGCTTTTGACAGGGCCGATGGAGGATGGGCGCATCGAGAGGCTGCGCAGGCCCATGGCGGCAAGGCAGACCGCCTCGACCGGGCGGCCTGCATCTTCGCCGCAAAATGAAAGGGTGGTTTGCGTCTCTTCGCAGCGCGCCACGATCTGGCGGATGAAGCCGAGGAACGAGGCGTTCAGCGTATCATAGCGGCGGCGCACACGTTCATTTTCACGGTCAGCGGCAAAGAAGAACTGCTTCAGGTCATTGCCCCCGATGGAGACAAAATCGGCCGCCTCAAAGAAGGCGCGGGGGGCGAAGGCAAGACTGGGGGTTTCCAGCATCGCGCCGATTTCGATGGTTGCGGGTGTGGCGTGGCCAAGGGCTTCTTCGCGCTTCAACTGGCCCAGAACATGCGTGCGCGCGGCGATGAACTCGGCATGTTCGGTGACAAAGGGGAACATGATTGAAAGCGGGCGGCCCTGTGCTGCTCGGATCAACGCTTGCGCCTGCATCCGCAAAACGCCTGGTTTGTCCAGCCCGACGCGAATCGCGCGCCAGCCCATGGCAGGGTTGGGTTCATCTTGCGGTTTCATATAGGGCAGCACTTTGTCGGACCCGATGTCGAGCGTACGAAAGGCCACGCGGCAGCCCTTGGCTGCATCCATGACGCGCGCGTAAAGGCGCGCAAGCTCATCGCGCTTGGGCATTTTGTTGCGGATCAGAAATTGCAATTCGGTGCGAAACAGGCCCACACCTTCGGCCCCCGAGCTTTCAAGGCTGGGCAAATCCGCCATCAACCCTGCGTTCATTTGCAGCGAGATCGTGGTGCCGCAGGTCGAAATTGCGGGTTTGTCACGCAGGCCCGCATAGCGTTGCTGCGCCTGTGCCTGCATCGCGATCTTGTCGCCAAAGGCGGTGGCGACACTTTCTTCGGGGCGCAGATGCACGATGCCCTGATCGCCATCGACCAAAATACGGTCGCCATTCAGTGCCTCGGCAATAATGCCATTGGCGTTGATGACCAGCGGAATGGCCAAAGCCCGCGCCACAATCGCGGCGTGTGAGCCGACCGAACCTTCAGCCAGCACCACGCCGCGCAGTTTGCGGCCATATTCCAACAACTCGGCCGGGCCGATGTTGCGCGCCACCAGCACCGGGTTATCCGGCATTTCGGCGCCGGTGTCGCGGCCTTGTCCGGTTAGGATGCGCAGCAGACGGTTGGACAGATCATCAAGGTCATGTAACCGCTCGCGCAGATAGGCATCGGGCACCTGGCTCATCCGTGCGCGGGCGGCGGATTGTTCCTTTTGCACGGCGGCTTCGGCGGATAGGCCAGCCTGAATGTCTTCTTCCATCCGGCGCAACCAGCCGCGTGAATGGGCGAACATTCGATACGCCTCTAGCACTTGTTTTTGTTCTTTATCAAGGCTTTGAGCGGCCATTATATCATCAACCGATACGCGCAATTTGCCCACGGCGGCGCGGATACGTTCAATTTCGGTCAGCGGGTCATCGGCAACGGGGTTGGTGACGACCACGCGGGCCTCATGCAGCCAGACCTGCCCTTCGGCAGCACCTTCCTGCCCGGTGCCACCGCGAAACATCACGGGCTGTTTGTGCAGCGCGCGCAGCGCTTCGCCCTCGCCCAGAAAGGCGCCAAGCTCGGTCATCTCGGCCAGTACCATGGCCACGACTTCCAGCGCATACACCTCATCGTCGGAATATTGCCGCGCCGCTTTGGATTGTACCACCAGTACGCCCAGTTTTTCGCCAACACGCTGGATGGGCACGCCGAGGAAGGAAGAAAATATTTCTTCCCCGGTTTCGGGCATGAAGCGAAAACCTTTTGCAGCGGGGGCATCGGCGGTGTTCACTGGCACTGCAGTGCGCGCGACGCGGCCCACAAGCCCTTCGCCAAGGCGCAGCCGGGTTTGGTGCACAGATTCTGGACGCAGCCCTTCGGTGGCGCATAGCTCCAGCGTTTCAGCATCGCGGAACAGGTAGATCGAGCACACTTCAGTATGCATCGAATCGGCGATCAGGCTGGTGATCCGATTCAGCCGTTCTTGCCCTTCACCCCGTTCGGCAAGGCTGTCACGCAAACGCCTAAGAAGCTTGCGGCTGTCGCTTTCACTGCGTTCCGGCATGATCCCCCGAGCTTGGTCGGCGGGTTAGTCCGCCTTGTCCAATTCAAAGGCATCATGAAGGGCTTGGACCGCAAGTTCCATATATTTCCGGTCGATCAGCACAGAGATTTTGATCTCGGATGTTGAAATGACCTTTATATTCACATTCTCGGACGAAAGTGCCTTAAACATAGTCGCTGCAACCCCCGCGTGTGATCGCATGCCGATGCCAACCACGGAAACCTTGGCGACGTCACTGTCCACGTTCAGCTCATCATAGTTGATTTGCCCGGCGGCCTTGGCATCTTCCATGGCTTTGCGGGCGCGGGCAACCTGATTGACCGGGCAGGAAAACGTCATATCCGTCACCGCGCCGGGGTGATCGTCATAATCTTTTTCCGAGATGTTTTGGACAATCATGTCCACGTTCACGCCAGCCTCGGACAGAGGCCCGAAGATGGCGGCGGCGATGCCGGGGCGGTCCTCGACGGTGACAAGGGTGATCTTTGCCTCGTCGCGGGAATAGGCAACGCCAGAAACAACTTTCGATTCCATGATTTCATCCTCGTCACAAACAAGAGTGCCAGAGTTTTCGTCGGTTTCCTCAAATGAGGACAGCACGCGCAGGCGCACCTTATAGCGCATCGCCAGTTCAACCGAGCGGGTCTGCAGAACCTTTGCGCCAAGCGAGGCAAGTTCCAGCATTTCCTCAAACGCGATCCTGTCGAGCTTGCGGGCCTTGGAGGTGATGCGCGGATCGGTGGTGTAGATGCCATCGACATCAGTATAAATGTCGCAGCGTTCCGCGCCAAAAGCGGCGGCAAAGGCAACGGCGGTGGTATCAGAGCCGCCGCGCCCCAGCGTGGTTATGCGCCCTTCGGGGGAAAGCCCCTGAAAACCCGCGACCACCGCAACGCTGAAGCCTTCGGCAAACTTGGCGTTGATGTTCTCTGGCGGGATGGAAAGAAAACGCGCCGAGGCATGGGCGGAGGTGGTGTTGATCGGCACCTGCCAGCCTTGCCAGCTGCGTGCGGCAACATCCATTTCCTGCAAGGTCAGCGCCATCAGGCCTGCGGTGACATTTTCACCGCTCGACACAACCGCATCATATTCGCGTGCATCATAGAGTGGCGAGGTTTGTTCAACCCAGCCCACCATTTCGTTGGTTTTGCCCGACATGGCGCTGACGATGACGATCACGTCATAGCCCCGCTGGATCTCACGCTTTACCTTCTGGGCTGCATTCTTGATGCGGTCCAGATCGGCAACCGAGGTGCCTCCAAATTTCATTACGAGAAGCGGCATGGATCCCTCCCACGGCCCCTAAAGTTCGCGGGCTTCATATGCGGCTGCCGGGCGGGGTGCAAGGGGGATGGTCACTTGCCTGGGCGCAAAGCAAAACTGTCAGAGTGCGCGCCAGCCGATATCGCGGCGGCAGAACCCACCGGGCCAGTCGATGGCATCGACGGTTGCATAGGCGCGTGCTTGCGCGGCCTTAAGGCTGTCACCGCGTGCGGTGATGTTCAGGACCCGCCCCCCAGTGGCGATGATCTGGCCGTCATGCGTGGCGGTGCCTGCGTGAAACACCATGTTGAAACTATCCTCGGGCAGGGCTTCAAGCCCTGTAATCACGCTGCCTTTTTCGGGCGTGCCGGGGTAGCCATTGGCGGCCATCACCACCGTCAGCGCATGGTCATCGGCCCAGTTTACCTGTGCATTGGCCAATTCACCCTTGGCACAAGCGAGAAGCAGATCCAGCGCCTGTGCGCCCAAACGCATCATCAAGACCTGACATTCCGGGTCGCCAAAGCGGGCGTTATATTCGACCAGCCTTGCGTGGCCGTCCTTGATCATCAGCCCTGCGTAAAGCACACCTTCAAAGGGTGTGCCGCGCCGGGCCATTTCCGCGACAGTGGGGCGGACGATTTCCGCCATTGCCTGTTCCAGCACCGCATCCGACAAAATCGGCGCGGGGCTATAGGCCCCCATGCCCCCGGTATTGGGGCCGGTGTCGCCGTCGCCGACGCGCTTATGGTCTTGGGCGGTGCCGATGGGCAGGGTGTTCACCCCATCGGACAGGATGAACAGGCTGGCCTCTTCGCCCTCCATGAACTCTTCGATCACCACCTCGGCCCCGGCGGCACCAAAAGCCCCGCCGAAAATTTCGTTAATGCCCTCCAGCGCCTCGTCCAGCGTCATGCCCATGATGACACCTTTGCCAGCCGCAAGCCCGTCAGCCTTGATCACCAAAGGCGCGCCGTGGTGCTGCACATAGGCGCGCGCGGCCTGCGCATCGGTAAAGCGGGCATAGCCTGCGGTGGGGGCCGCGCAGGCGTCGCAGATTTCCTTGGTGAAGGCTTTGGAAGCCTCCAGCCGGGCCGCGGCCGCCGATGGCCCGAAGGTCAATAGCCCCGCAGCACGGGTGGCATCGGCCACGCCAGCGGCCAAGGGGGCCTCTGGCCCTACAATCACAAAATCAACAGCGTTTTCTTCGCAAAAGGCCACAACCTCGGCCCCGTCCATGATGTCAATCGCCGCGCATTCGGCCAGCATCGCAATGCCCGCATTGCCCGGTGCCACGATCAGCCGATCACATTTCGGATTTTGTTTGATGGCCCAGGCAAGGCTGTGCTCGCGCCCACCGCTGCCCAAAATCAAGATGTTCATGGCATTGCCCCCGCTTGGCCTTTGTTGGCCAGCGTTCTAAGGTGGGTGGGCGAAGATCACAAGGCGGCCCCTATGTCAGATATGTTCGAAGACAGCCCGACGGAAAATCAACTCGGTAATTCGCCGGAATTCACGGTGTCGGAGCTGTCGGGCGCGGTAAAACGCGTGATTGAGGGGGAGTTTGGCCTTGTCCGCGTGCGCGGCGAGATCGGGCGCGTGTCACGACCAGCCTCGGGGCATATGTATTTCGACCTGAAGGATGATCGCTCGGTTATTGCTGCGATCAGTTGGAAGGGGCAGGTGGCCAAAATGCAGGTCCGCCCCGAGGAGGGGATGGAGGTTGTGGCCACGGGCCGGATGACGACCTTTCCGGGCCAGTCGAAGTACCAACTGATTGTCGAGGATGTAGCCCCGGCAGGCGCAGGGGCCTTGATGGCGATGCTGGAAGCGCGGCGCAAAGCGCTGGCCGCCGAAGGCTTGTTTGATGCAGATCGCAAACGGGCGCTGCCCTATTTGCCAAAGGTGATTGGGGTTGTGACCTCGCCCTCCGGTGCCGTGATCCGCGATATTCTGCACCGTTTGCGCGACCGTTTTCCGCGCCATGTGCTGATCTGGCCGGTGGCGGTGCAGGGCCAGGCCTGCGCGCCGGAAGTGGCCGCGGCCATTCGGGGGTTCAATGCGATAGCGCCGGGCGGCCCGATCCCGCGGCCTGATCTGATCATTGTGGCGCGTGGCGGCGGGTCACTGGAAGACCTGTGGGGCTTCAATGAGGAAGCGGTGGTGCGGGCGGCGGCAGAAAGTAAGATCCCGCTGATTTCGGCCGTAGGGCATGAAACCGATACCACCTTGATTGATTACGCCAGCGACATGCGCGCGCCCACACCCTCGGCGGCGGCCGAAATTGCGGTGCCGGTGCGGATGGAGCTATTGGCCACGCTGGACGGGCAGGGCGCGCGGCTTTCACGTGCGGTGGTGCAAGGGGTGGGCCAACGCGGCCAGCGCCTGCGCGACCTTGGCCGCGCCTTGCCCCGGTTGGAGACATTGACCCAAGCGGCGGCGCAGAGGTTTGACCTGTGGTCAGGGCGGTTGGGCGGCGCACTTGTGCTGGCCACAAGCACCAAACGCCATGCGCTGGACCGAGTGGCAGCCCCCATGCGGCCCCGGTTGCTGCTTGATCTGGTGGCACGGCGCCGCGACCGGCTGGAGGAACGTGCGCGCGCCTTGGGCCAAGCCGGGGATCGGCGGTTGGAGCGGACGGGCGAACGGCTGGGCCTGTTGGCGCAGCGCCTGACCCCAGCGCTGGGTCGCGCCTTTGCCGATGCCGGGCGCGAGATTGCCCGCTCTCGGGAAAAGCTGGTGGCATTGGAGGTGCGTTTGCAAGCCGCGCCGACCCTGCGTCTGGCTGATTTGGGCAAACGGCTGGATGCATTGGACCGCACGCGCCAGACGCTTGGCTATCACGAGACCTTGCGGCGCGGCTATGCGGTGGTGCGCGGCGAGGCCGGGGTTGTTACCTCCAAGGCAGCAGCGGAAGCGGCGGGCGCACTAGAGATTGAGTTCCACGACGGCCGGCTTGGGCTGGCGGCGCGGCCCGCCAAACCCGCCAAACCAACGCCTCCGAAGCCGGGAGGCGCGCAGGGTAGTTTGTTTTGAGAATGTTCGGATATTATAAAGTCACGCCGGTTTTGAGGCTGAATTTAACGAAGAAAGCGGTTATTCCGCTACGAAAATGTTCAAAGACAGCAATCATACACCTACATCCGGCCCCGTGCAGAGCAACGGTTCAGGGGTTTGATTGACCTCTGACAGCGCGGCTCGTGGTGGATCGGCGACAAAGCGCGCTTTGAGTTTTCCCTCGTTCAGGTGGAAGGTCCAGCATTGCGGGGTTGCGTCATGCTCATAGACAAAGCAAATCTCCTGCCCGTTTTCATACCAATACCCAATGCGGCAGGTGTCATCGACAAAGGCCCAGCGGACGCGGCGGTTGGGCAGGTATTGCTCAATCCCATACACCTGACCGTTGTCGGCATAGGTGAGGGTTTTTCCGGTGGAATAGGCTTCAAACTCAGCGCCGGTCATTGGCCTATCATCGGCGCTCGCTGCTCCGGCAAGGAGGAGGGCAAAAAGAAAAATGACGCGCATGGAAAAGGCTTTCTGCAAGGGCTTAGCATTGGCAGAATGGTGCAAATCGCCGGAAACATCCAGTCACAGCTCCGTTGCCCCTCCCTCCCTTTGCCAGCGTTCCAATCGGCGGTGCATGACGCGCTTCCAGTGGGGCGGTACCAGTGCAAGCACGCAGCAAACGGGCAAGGGGTAGGGCAGATAGGGGGCTTGACTGCGCTCCGGCAGGCGCAGCGCTGGATAGGGGCGCGAGGGGTGGGCGTGATGGTCGGAATGGCGTGGCGCATTGAGCATCAGCGCCGAGGAAAACCAATGCGGTGCGTTCCAGCTATGGCGGTCTGAAACCGGCTCTTGCCCGCCATCGGGCCGGGTCGCGCGCAGCAACCCGTAATGCTGCACATAATCGGCCAGCAACAATTGGCTATGCCCAAACACCGCAAGGACAAGCCACACCACAGCCCCGCCAATACCCGCCAGCGCATAGCCCATCATCAGCGAGGCGACCGAGATCGCGCCATAGATCACATAGGGATGCAGCCCACCCTTGCCGCGCCGCCGCGCCGTTTCCGCCAGCCGGCCCAAACGAAAAGATCCGGCCCAGGCGCGCGGCCAGAACTGGTAAAACGTCTCCCCCCCGCGCGCGGTATTCGGGTCTTCCAGCGAGGCCGCGTGTCGATGATGCACCAGCCGATGGGCCGAGGCGTGATGGCCGAAAAGCATCGTTGCATAGACCGTGACACCCAACCAATAGAGCAGCCGGTTGCCGCGGTGAATAAGCTCATGTGCGCAGGGGTTGGAGACCTGTCCAAACCATTGCCCCGCCCCGATGGCCAAGACCGCGCGTTCCCATCCTGCAAGCCCGCTTGGTCCCGCAATCGCCCAGACCACAAGCGGGAATGCCAGAAGATGCGCCAGCGCCAGCACAATAAGCAATGCATCGGCGGCGGGAAACTCGGCGCCCTCCGGCGCATCCGGGGCCACAAGCGGCGTCATCTGATCCAGAAGAGTCGTCAGAACTCCCATGTAGAGCAGCAGCGCCAAGGCCCAGACCCCGCCAAATTGCACCCCAAGTGCCAGCAACCCAAAGGGCAGCAAGGCGGCGAGGGCAAAAAGCGGCATTCTTGGCATGTGGTATTCCTCGAAGCTGCGGGCTAGCCTGTTTTTTACGCATAGCTTTTGTGCATAACATAGCCACAGGACAGGTTTAGGAAAGCCAAATGATCTTTGACGGGTGGATGGCGGCGGCGGCGGTCTTTGCGACGATCTATGGTGCGGGCTATTGCTGGCGCGAAAGCGTGGGGTGGCCGCGCAGCCTTATCAAGACTGGCTCCATGGCGTTATTGGCGCTGGCGGGGCTTGCGCTTTCGGCCCCGGTTTGGGTGGTTCTTGGCCTTGCCTTTGGTGCGCTTGGCGATTTTTTTCTGTCGCGTCCGGGCTCAAAGGCTTTTCTGGCGGGGATGGCGGCTTTTGCTATCGGGCATCTGGCCTATGCGCTGTTCTTTGTGGGCGGCGTGGGTTGGGGCGTTTTTGATTGGCGCATTGGCGCGGTGCTGGCGCTTTTGGGCCTTGCCGCCACGACGGAGCTTTGGCTGGCGCCCCGCACGGATGCCTTGCACTGGCCGGTGCGCGGTTATGTTGTGGTGATCACCCTGATGGGTATCGCGGCCCTTGGCCAAAACGCGCCTGTCCTGTGGTTGGGGGCGGGGCTATTTATCTTGTCGGATGTGCTGCTGGCCCTTGCGCTTTTCGTGTTTCCTACGGCTGCGTGGCGCTGGGTGATGGCGGTTACGCTGTGGCCTGCCTATTGGATCGGCCAGTTTCTGATCTTGCAAGGCGCGCTGGCGGTGGAATTCACCGGCTAAGGCCTTTCGCTTACTCACAGGATTGATTAGGTGGAAACATCGCCAGACGAACCGGGGGCAGTGATGTCGTTCTTCAAGAAACTTCGCGACAAGATGTTCCGTTCTTCGGATAAAATCGCAGATGGGCTCGATGCCTTGGTCGCGGGTGATGATGCAGGCAATTCTCAACTAGATGCGCCGGTTTCAACGCCCTTGGCCAAAGAAGAGCCTGCCGTAAAAACCGCGCCCTCCACGCCCACGCCCATGCCTGCCTCAACCGCCCAGATCGTGGTGGATGAGCCTGCTGCGAAACCCGGCATCCTTGGCCGCCTTATCGGCCGCCAACCCGCCGAGGCGAAGCGGGAATTCGATGATGCCATGCTCGAAAGCCTTGAAGAGCTGTTGATTGAGGCGGATATGGGGGTGGAAACTGCCCTGCGTGTTACCGCCAACATCGCTGAGGGGCGCATGGGCAAACGTGTCAGCGCGGCCGAGATCAAGCAGGCCTTGGCAGCAGAGGTGACGCGGATCATGGAGCCCGTGGCAAAGCCCATGCCGATTTACGCCAAGCGCCCGCAGGTGGTGTTGGTCGTGGGCGTCAACGGTTCGGGCAAAACTACAACGATCGGCAAGCTGGCCAGCCAGTTCAAAGCGGCGGGCAAAACAGTGGTGATTGCTGCGGGCGATACATTTCGCGCCGCGGCGGTGGAGCAGTTGCAGATATGGGGCCAGCGCGCGGGCGTGCCGGTGCTGACCGCGCCCGAAGGCTCTGACCCAGCCAGTCTTGCCTTTGACGCCATGACGAAGGCGCAGGAAAGCGGCGCCGATTTGCTGATGATCGACACGGCCGGTCGCTTGCAAAACCGCGCCGATCTGATGGAAGAGTTGACCAAGATTGTCCGCGTGATCCGCAAGAAAGACCCTGAGGCGCCGCATAACACCCTCTTGGTTTTGGACGCTACCACCGGCCAGAACGCCATCAATCAGGTCGAGATTTTCCGCAAACTTGCCGATGTTTCCGGCCTCGTCATGACCAAGCTTGATGGCACCGCCAAAGGCGGGGTTCTGGTCGCGCTCGCCGATAAGTTTGGCCTGCCGATTCACGCAATCGGGGTGGGCGAGCAGATTGATGATCTTGCCCCCTTCGACCCTGAGGAGTTCGCAGCCGCTCTCGTCGGCCTCGATAAATGAGCGGCCTTTCATCTATTCAAAAATATCCCGGGGGGTGCGGGGGGCTGGCCCCCCGCCGCAACGGATGAGCGATTGGATACGGTCGCTCGAAGGCACTCCCTCTGGTCATGATCTTGCGCTTGCCTTGGCGCTATTGGCGGCGGTTTTGCATGCGCTGTTCGGGGCGCTGCAAAAGGGTAAGCATGATCCTTGGATGTCGCGCTCGGCGATTGACATCTGTTATGGGCTGATTGCGGTCCCTTTCGCGCTGTTTGTGGTGCCATGGCCCGAGCCGCATATGTGGCTGATTTTTGCGGGCGCGCTGGTGATCCATGCGGGCTATAAGTATTTGCAGGCGATGACCTATAGCCGGGGGGCTTATACGGTGGTCTATCCTGTGGTGCGCGGCACGGGGCCGCTTTTTGCGGTACTGGGCGCAGGGCTGTGGTTTGACGAGCATTTTAGCGCGGGCCAATGGCTGGGCTTGGCCACATTGCTGGCGGGCATTTTCGGGCTGGCGGCTTATAACCTACGTTATGTGGTCGTGGCGCGTGAGACACTGGTGCAGGCATTGGGCTTGGCGGTAGCGACGGGGTTCTTTGTAGCGCTATACACGACCTATGATGCTTACGGGATCCGTGCGACCTATGATCCCTTCACCTTCCTTGCGTGGTTTTTCATGCTCGACGGTTTTTTCATGCCCATCGTGATGCGGCGGGAGTTGCGGGCCTTGACCCGTGAAGCAGCGCTGCCCTTGTTTCGGCGCGGTATTTTGGGGGCTTTTGTTGCATTTTTCAGTTTTGGTTCCATCTTGATGGCAACCCGACTGGGTAACGTGGGTGAGGCGGCGGTGCTGCGCGAAACTTCGACCGTGTTTGCGGCATTGATCGGTTGGTTGATACTGAAGGAACGGGTAACAAGGGTGCAACTGGGGCTGATGGCCCTGATCGCGGTCGGGGCCGTGATTGTGCAAGCGATGGGATAGGCGATGGCCGAGAAGAAAATCAGTGGTGGATTGAAGCTTTTGCTGGAACTGGGGCCGGTGGCTGCGTTTTTCATTGGCTATGTGATGCTGAAAGACAATATTTTTACCTTTGGCGGGACCGAGTATGACGGCTTTATCGTGGTCACGGCGGCCTTTGTTCCGTTGCTGCTGCTATCGACCGGGATTTTATGGGCGCTGACGGGTGTTCTTTCGAAAATGCAGATCATGACCGTGATCTTGGTTGTGGTTTTCGGGGGGCTTTCGGTCTGGCTGAATGATGAGCGGTTTTTCAAGATGAAGCCGACGATCATCTATGCGCTGTTTGCGGGGATATTGGGCTTTGGGCTGGTGCGGGGCGAATCCTATCTTAAGGCCGTGATGGGGGAGGCCTTGCCGATGGAGCGCGAGGGATGGATGATCCTGACGCGGCGGCTCACGCTGTTTTTTGTAGTGCTCGCGGTGATGAATGAGGTGGTTTGGCGCGGATTCTCGACCGAGACTTGGGTGAGTTTTAAGACCTTCGGGCTAACGGCTGCCATGTTTTTGTTCTTCATGACCCAAAGCCGGGTTTTCGCGAAATTTGGAATTGAGCAGCCCAAGGATGGTGTGTGACGCGCGTGCGCAATTTTGTGACTCGTTGAAATAAAACAATAATCAGATTTTAGGGAACTTGATTTTAGCGCCCGCCCGCGGGCGTTTTTGCCTGTTCTGGCGCTCGGACATGCCCGTCAGAAGCTACCCTCTTCGCGGATATTTTCTTTGCAGGCGCTGCTTTTACGCCCAAGTGCTGCCCGATTTCGATGACAGATAAGCTGCAACCGAATGATAATGGGAGATGGCCATGGATGGGCGCATCTGGCTGACGTTGCGGATATTCGTGGCGCTGTTTGAGAAGATACCAATGATCGAAGCGCGGATAATGCTGCCCTCAGCGGTGTTGCTGATTGCCTTTCCGGTGCTGAACGCGCTTTGGCCCGATGCGCCAGAGTTTGCCTTTGGGGTCGCTTTCGTCCTGTGCCAGGTGGCAAGGTTCTCGCTGCGCTGGCGCGCGCAATTCGCGCGGGAGGCGCGGCGGGATGGCCCTTGGGCCGGGCGTAAACGGCTGGTCGGGGCGCTACTGATACCTGGCGCGGTGCTTATTGTCGCGCAACACCCAACGTTTTGTCAGCATGTGCCTTCGGTAATCAGCGTGGGCTTTGTGTTGCTTTTTGCTGTGGATGCGCTTGATCGCAGCTATTCCACCGCGCGGGCCTATTGGCCGGGGCAGGAGTTTACGCCTTATGCGCGGGAGTTGACGCTGGCGCTTCTGGTGCTGCATCTGAGCTATATCTTGCTCAATGAAACCATGATCAAAGCAGTGCCTCTGACCGGCTGGCTGGTGTTTTATGCGCTGATGCCCCTGTTGCATCATGTGCTGTTGACGGCGGTGTTCCGGACGGTGTTCTGGCTAACACCAGCGCCGGGGCATCGCTAGGCTCCAGACCCATTAATTTGCTTGAGGCTTTGATGCCTGCATGATTCA
>CALEMZ010000163.1 GCA_937910975.1 uncultured Pseudorhodobacter sp.
AGCCCTTCCATCTGTGCAAATCCGGGGGCCGAAACACCCACGATTACCGGCACGCGGCCCGCAACCCGCGCCAGAATACGGCGTACGAAAGCCTCACTCTCGGCCCCGGTCAGCTTCGGCGCCTCGCCCATGATCCCCAGTACCGTCAGCCCGGTGGCCCCCGCCTCAAGGTAGAAATCCACCATCCGATCGGTGCTTTCCATATCCACCGCACCATCGGGCGTGAACGGTGTCACCGCGATCACGTAAACGCCGCTGGCGCTCTCATCAAGTTTCGTCATTCGAATGCATTCCCTTCATCGCGGCTTGCGGCTCATCGCAAATTCGCGGCCCCTGCGCGGGCACAGTTTGGCGCGGACAACGGGGCTGCGCAACCACATCACCCCTCTCGCAATGACAAATTTTCCTCAAGCTGCGCCAAGCAGTTCCCGAGCGGTCACGGCCCTAACCAATCGCCGCCAGATGCCGTGCAAACTCCGGGCTTGCCATCAATGCCTTGCATCGCGCAAAGCGACCCTCGGCATAGGCGCGAAAATCCTCTGCCGGGTTGGCCTCAGCCAGTTGGATCAACCCCCAAAGCGTCCAGAGCAGGTCGCACATCGCCTTGTAAATCACCATGCGCCCATGGTCCGCAGCCAAAGGTGCTGCCCCGAAATAGGCGTGCAACATCTCAGCGTCCTGCGCCTCCGAGAACGCCGCCTCCACCGACAGATCGCCCAAATCCCACATCGGGTCATTCATCCCTGAATATTCCCAATCCACGATCCACATCCGATCACCGGTATCGAGAAAGTTTTCGCACAACGGGTCGCAATGGCACGGCACCAGCGGCACCGGGGCGCGAGCCAATGCCGCGCGCACCGCCTCAGCTTCCGCCAGCACAGCATGATAGCCCTCCGGCAACGCAACAACCTTGCCCGCCAAATGCCCCAGATACTCATCTATCATCGCGAACAGTTCGAACCGGAACGGAAAAACGGCACCCGACCGATGCAGTTGCGCAAAGGCCTCCCCCGCCCGTGCCGGGGAAGCGGCGCGCGCGGCGAAAGCATCGGCTGACATGGTGACGGCCCCTTCAATGAACCGCGTCACCATCACACCACTGGCCGCATCGGCAAAAATCACCTCGGGGGAAATTCCCGCCCGCGCGGCCTCCTCTGCCGCAACAGCTTCATTCGCGCGGTCGATATAGGCTTCCGTCCCCTTGCCCGGCAGGCGCAGGCAATAATCGCCCAAACGATACACCCGATTGGTCAGCCCACCCAGCCGCTCCACCGGCCCGTCATAGCCAAAAAGTGCAGGAATAGTGCCTATTACAGCGCGAACCTCCGCAATCTCATCCATCAAAAATCTCCTCCTTCACCCTGCCATCAGGGTTTCACAATTCACCCGCTATGGCTATGCTTTCAACATCACAGCAGGGGCAAAGCATCATGGCAAACGATACGCACGGCGGGCATCTGGGCGCGGTTTATGCGGCGACCGAGGCGTCTGAGGTCGCCGCCGCCTATGATAAATGGGCCGAAACCTATGAGGCCGAGATGCGTCAGGCCGGCTATCGCCACCCTTCGGTCGCGCTGGCGCTTCTCGCCCGCCATCTGCCCCGCGGCGCTGGCCCGATTTTGGACGCGGGCGCAGGGACGGGCATGGTGGGCGAATGGCTTGGCATCATTGGCTACCCGCAGGTCGAGGCGCTGGATATTTCTGCCGGTATGCTGGCAGTCGCCGAACGAAAAGCCGTTTACGCCAAGCTGCACAATCTGGCGCTTGGCGGCACGCTTCCTTTTGAAACAGGCTCTTACGCCGCGGTTTTGTGCACAGGTGTCTTCACCACTGGCCATGTCGGGGCCGAGGCGCTGGCGGAACTGGTGCGCATCACCATGCCCGGCGGCATCATCGTTGCCACCGTGAAAGACACGGTCTGGGAAGGCGGTTTTGCCGATGAGGTGGCACGACTTGCCGCGCAGGGCCTTCTTACCCTGTCCGAAGAAACCGCGCCCTATGTCTCTATGCCGGGTGAGGTTGCAACCTCGCCCAGCCGCGCCATCGTGTTGCGCCTTACGCCCTAACGCGCGTATTGGCCGGGTCAAACGGTGCCTCCAGCGTGATTTGTGCAGGGTAGATTTCGGACGCAACGACCAAGGAATAATTGCCAGACGTAAGATATTCGTCACTAACACCGCCAGAATCGCGCACATAGCCATAGCCAACCGACTTGCCAATCGTATACCCATAGCCACCCGAGGTGAGGTAGCCGACAGGCACCCCATTGCGCAAAATCGTCTCACGCCCCACCAAAACCACAGCCGGCTCGTCCAGCGTAAAGCCCGCAAAACGTTTGGTCAGCGGCCCAGCGGCCTGTAAGGGCGCGCGCCCGATGAAATCATCATTGGTTTTTCGCACGGCCCAGCCCAACCCTGCCTCCATCGGCGTATCATTGGGTGTGATATCCGACGACCAGGCCCGATAGCCTTTTTCCAGTCGCAAGCTTTCCAGCGCGCGATAGCCCACGGGCCGTAATTGATGCGCCGCCCCCGCCACCATCAGCGCGTCATACACCTCGCCAATCGCGGCAATCGGCACATGCAGCTCCCATCCCAGCTCACCCACATAGGTTAGCCGCAGCGCGCGCACCTTCGTACCTGCGATGGATATTTCCTGCACAGATCCAAAAGGAAAGGCTGTGTTAGAGACGTTTTCTGCCGTCACCGCCGCCAAAACATCCCGCGCCTTCGGCCCCATCAGCGACAGGGTGCCAAAATCTTCCGTGACATCGCGCAGGGTGCAACCCTCGCGCGGCAAATGGCTGGCGATCCAGTCCAGATCATGCGCGCGAAACCCGGTGCCGGTGACGATATAGAACCGATCCTCCGCCAGTCGCGCCACCGTCAAATCCGCCTCAATCCCGCCGCGCGTGTTCAAAAGCTGGGTATAAGTCACCCGCCCCACAGGCCGCCCCACATTTCCCGCGCAGATTCGCAGCAATGCGGCGGCGGCCCCCGGCCCCGAAAGCTCATACTTCGCAAAAGAGCTTTGATCGAACACGCCGACATGCGCGCGGACATGGGCATGTTCCGCCCCCACCGCATCAAACCAGTTCTGCCGCCCCATGCTGTAAATGTCACACGGCTCCACCCCTTCCGGCGCAAACCAGTTTGGCCGCTCCCACCCTAGTTTAGAGCCAAACACCGCCCCTTTTGTCTTCAACCGCTCGTAAAGCGGCGACACAATTCGCGGGCGGCCCGAGGTATATTCCGCATGCGGAAAGCCAATGGCGTAATGTTTGCCATAAGCCTCCAGCGTGCGGTCGCAAACCCATTGCCGATCCCGGTGCATGTCCGAAAATCGCAAAATATCCACGGCCCACAAGTCCAGCGGGGCCTCGCCCGTCATGGCCCATTCGGCCAGCACCCAGCCCGCACCGCCCCCCGAAGCGATACCAAAGGCATTAAACCCCGCGCCAACATACATATTTTCACATTCCGGCGCGCGGCCAAGGATGAAATTTCCGTCCGGGGTAAAGCTTTCGGACCCGTTGATCATCTGCTTCACGCCCGCATCGGCCAGCGCAGGAATACGGGCCAACGCCTGTTCCATATGCTGCTCAAAATGGTCGAAATCGTCCCCGAACAGGCGGAACTCCCAATCATCCGGCACATCGCCGCCCGTACCGGATAAATCCCACGGCTGGGGGTTCGGCTCATAGCCACCCATGACAAGCCCGCCAACCTCCTCTTTGAAATAGGTTCGGCGGTCCGGATCGCGGAGCGTGGGCGCATCGGCAGCAAGGCCGGGAATCGGGTCGGTGATGATATATTGATGCTTGATTGGCTGCAGCGGCACATTGATGCCCGCCATCGCACCCACTTGCCGCGCCCATTGCCCGGCGCAGTTAATGACCTTTTCCGCCATAATAGTGCCTTTTGTGGTGTGAATTCCGGTGATCCGCGCGCCATCCATCGCAAAGCCCGTAACGCGCACGCCCTCCACAATTTTCGCCCCATGCATACGCGCGCCCTTAGCCAAGGATTGCGTGATGTCAGAAGGGCTCGCCTGCCCATCCGTCGGCAGCCAGCTTGCGCCCACAAGGTCCGAAACATCCATCAAGGGCCACATCCGCTTCACCTCTTCCGGCGAAATCAGATGCATCTCCATCCCGAAACTGCCCGCCGTGGTTGCCAGCCGCTTGTATTCCGTCCAGCGGTCCTCATTCGTCGCCAGCCGCAGACAGCCGGTCATTTTCCACCCGGTTTCCAGCCCGGTTTCCGCGTCCAGCCGCTTATAAAGATCTACCGAATACTTCAAAACCTTGGTGATCGAAGCAGAGGAGCGCAGCTGCCCCACCAGCCCCGCCGCATGCCACGTTGAGCCGGAGGTCAGCTTGCCTTGCTCCAACAGCACCACATCGGCCTTATGATCCTTGGCCAGATGATAGGCGGTGGAGCAGCCGATGATGCCACCCCCGATCACAACGATTTGCGCGTGGGCTGGCAGGGTCATGGCAGTATCTTTCCGTAATTGGCCTGATAAGCAGCACGCTGCGCCTCCAGCCGCGTTTGGTTTTCATGGATATAGGCCGCGTAATCAGCTCCCGGCGCGCTCAGATGCAAGTCCGAGACCATCGCCCACATCGTTTCACGCAACAGCGCCGCGCATTTCATCGCCTCAAACGCCTGCATCAAGGCCGCATCCGGCGCGGCCTCAAAATAGGTTTTCAGCATGATTAGAGACTGTTCCGGCGTCATCTCCGCATTCGATGCCGCCCCCGCAAGATCAAACAACGCGGTTGAGAACCCGGCATATTCATAATCAATCAGCCACAGCCGCGCGCCATCATCGAGGATATTCGCAGGCAGCATATCATTGTGCGAAAATATGATCGGCAGCGGCACTTGAGCCGTCTCCAACCTGGCCGATAAAGCCAGATATTCCGGCAATACGGCGGCATGGCGCGAACCCGCCAGCGTCCGTGCGTAATCACGGATCACATGGAACACCCAAAATAGCGCTGCCTCACCCGAAACATGAACAGGCATTTCGGAGTGAAAGCGCCGCAGCAGATGCGCCACGCGTTCGGGGTTGGCGGCCACATCCGCCGCCCCCCATGTCCGCGCTTGCACGAAACCCGTCACCATTACGCCCGGCGCGGTATATTCCACCGCCGGGGCAAAGCCTGCCGCATGGGCCGCGCGGCTTGCCATTGCCTCACGCGCGCGGTTGACGTGGTGAAAGGGGTAATCGACCCCAAAGCGCAGAACATGCGCGCCAGCCGCATCGTCCACCTTCCAAATCTCATTCGACAACCCGCCCGACAAAGGAGCCGCCGTCACATCGCCCCGCCAGCAGGGCAGCGCCAAAATCCGCTCATCCACCATGGCTATCCCCCGCAATCCCAAGTCGTGCGCGCGCCCGTGCGGCCGCCGCCCCGATCAACCGATCAGCGATAATGGCTATGAAGGCCACGGCAAGGCCGCCCACCAATCCGCGCCCCGAATCCGCCTTGGTCAGCGCGATATACACCTCTTGCCCAAGGTCCCGCGTGCCGACCAGCGCTGTAATCACCAGCATCGACAGCGCGAACATGATCGTCTGGTTCAGGCCCAGCATGATCTCGGGCAAGGCCAGCCGCAGTTTAATCCGCGTCAATATCTGCCAATTCGTGCAACCCATGGCACGGCCCGCCTCGATCAATCGTGCGTCCACGCCTTGCAGGCCAAGCGCCGTGTAGCGGATTGCGGGCGCTACCGCATAGGCCACTACGGCAATCATCGCGGTGAAATCCCCCACCCGGAACAGCATCACCGCAGGCATCAGATACACAAATGAGGGTAAGGTTTGCAGCGTATCAATCGCCAGCCGCACCCAGCGCCACAGGCTTGCCCGCTCTGCCGCCATCACCCCGATGGGCAGGCCGATCAGCATGGCGATCACCACCGAAATTCCGCACAGGTACACCGTGGTCATCGCCTTATCCCACAGGCCCGTCGCCGCGATCAGCACCGTCAACCCCGCCACCAACGCGCCAAGCCGCCAGTCCCGCAAGCGCCAGCCGACAAAGCCCAGAAAAAGCGCCACCCCAGCCCAGGGCAGCGCGATCAAAAAGCGTTTCACCGGGATCAACACGTTGATCAGCAATGCATTTTTCACTGCCTCCAGCGTGTCGAAGTAATTGATGTTGATCCATGCCACCACCTGACCCCAGAAGGTGCCGGTCGAAAGCTGCCAGCTTTCGGGATAGCTCTGCACGCCGGGCATCAGCACCGCGAGCAGCCCGGCAATTCCCAGCGTGCCAAGCGCCCCCCACAGATAGCCATGCCGCACCACGCGCTCATACGCCAAGGCCTGAGAGATCCGGTCCAGCGCAATCGCCAGCGCCACGATGGCAAAGCCCGCCTCCAGCCCCGCCCCAAAATCCAGCCGTCGCAGGGCTGCAAGCACGTCGAACCCAAGGCCCCCTGCCCCGATCATCGAGGCTATAATCACCATGTTCAGCGACAGCATGATCACTTGGTTCACGCCCACCATCAGCCCCGCCTTGGCCGAAGGCACCATCACGCGCCATGTCATCTGCCGCCGCGAGCAGCCCACCATATTGCCAAGGTCGCGCAACTCCCCCGGCACACGCTGCAAGGCGAGCTGCGTGATCCGCGTCATTGGCGGCATCGCATAGATCACGGTGGCAATGATTGCCGCCACCGGGCCAAAGCCGAACAAGATCAAAACAGGCACTAAATAGGCGAAAACCGGGATCGTCTGCATCAGATCCAGCACCGGGGTAATCGCCCGCGCAAAGCCCGGCCAACGATAGGCGGCTAGGCCCAGGCTCATGCCCCCAGCCACCCCGATCGGCACGGCGATCAGGATGGAGGCCAGCGTTACCATGGCACTTGTCCATTGCCCAAACACCGCGATGAACAGAAAACAAAGCCCCGAAAGCAGCGCCAATCGCAGCCCCCCGGCGCGATGCCCAAGCAGGGCCACCAAAACCACCACCGCCAGCCAAGACAGCGGCGGCAGGCCGAAAGCCCCCTCCGACAGCACGCCGGTCGCCGCCCGGTAAGGCACCTCAATCACAGCAGAAACTCCGCGCGTCAGTTCCTGAAAGGTGAAAAGCCCAAAGCTCGCCTCATTCAGCAACCATTTGGTGAAGGCGGAAATCCAGCGTGCGGCGGGCAGAACCATGGCTTTGGGCCAATCAAAGGCCCAAGGCAACAACGGCTTGGCCAGTGCGGAAAAGCCCCAAAAGAGGCCCAGAACCGCCAGCCATATCGCTGCAAAGCGCACTGCCTATCCCCCCAACATCAGGGCGACCACATCGTCACGCTGCAAAACACCCACTGTCGCGCCATTGGCACCCACCACCCGCAGCGCCTGCTCTTGCAAAAACAGCGGGGCTGCATCGGCAATCTTGGCACTGGCGGCGATGGAAATCGCAGGGGCCGCCCCCTCCAGCGGTTTCATCACCGAGGCCACCCGCACCACCTTGGCCCGCGCCACCGCCTTCGTGAACTCCGCCACATACTCGGTGGCCGGATGCAGCACGATCTCCTCCGGCGTGCCCTGCTGCACCACCGCGCCATCCTTCATGATCGCGATTTTATCGGCCAGCCGGATCGCCTCATCAAAATCATGGGTAATGAACACGATGGTCTTTTTCAGCACCGCTTGCAGGCGCAGGAACTCATCCTGCATTTCCCGCCTTATCAACGGGTCTAACGCTGAGAAAGGCTCATCCAGAAACCACAGCTCCGGGTCGGCCGCGAGGGAGCGCGCAATGCCGACCCGTTGCTGCTGCCCGCCCGAAAGTTGGCGCGGCAACGCATCTTCGCGCCCCGCAAGCCCCACAAGGGCGATCATCTTTCGGGCAGTATCCTCGCGCGCGGCGCGGCCCACGCCCTGCACCTCCAGTGGGAAGGCCACGTTTTGCAACACCGACATATGCGGCAACAACGCAAAATGCTGAAACACCATCCCCATCTTGTGGCGGCGCAATTGCATCATTTCCGCCTCAGAGGCCGTCAACAGGTTCTGACCGTGAAACCAAATCTCGCCCGAAGTCGGCTCAATCAAGCGCGAGAGGCAACGCACCAGCGTGGATTTGCCGGACCCCGAAAGCCCCATGATGACGAAAATCTCACCCTCGGCCACGGCCAAGTCTACCGCGCGCACCGCTGCCACATAGCCGCGCGCCTCAAACTGGGCGGCGGTTGCGTCCATCCCCAAATCGGCCAAAACGCCTGCTCCCTTGGGGCCAAACACCTTCCAGACGTTCCGGCACAATAGCTTTGGCGCGGGGCCCGAGGCGTCTTCAGTCACCGAATTCTCCTGCGTGAAATGATGGCCGCCGCCCTAGAGGGGATCGCAGGCAGCGGCCGGAGGGCACTGGTAATGAGATCAGTTAATCCAACCAGACCAGCGCGCCTCGTTCTTGGTCATCCAATCCGCCACAACCGCGTCCACGCTCGCGCCGTTCAGATCAACTTCCGTAATCATCGCGCCCATTTCGGCATTATCGATGGTGAAGGCTTTGACCGCAGCTTCGGCTTTTGGCCATTTTTCAGCCATCCCAGCCCAGCCAACTTTCCAGATGTCGCCAAAGGGCTTGCCGCAATCATAGGCGGCATTCGGGTTCAGCCCCCACGACGCGTCATTGTAGCAATCAGCGGTATATTCCGGAAAGGCGACCCAATCGCCTTCAAACTTTGCCGGGGCCCAATGCGGGGCATAGACCCAAAGTATCACCGGCGCTTTGCGCTGCACCGCGGATTCCAGCTCGGCAAACAAGGCTGCATCGGTGCCGGCATGGATTACCTCAAACGGCAGGTCCAGCGCGGCGATACGCTCTTCATCAAAGCCGCCCCATGTTACCGGGCCACCCAGATACCGACCCTTCGGCGCGGTTTCAGCGGTGGAGAATGCCTCGGCGCAGGCTGGCTCCTTCAGGGCTTCCCAATTCGGCAGGCCGGGGCATTGTTCCACCATGTAGGATGGATACCACCATTCCTCTTTGGCCTGCATCCCCGTCGGGCCAAGGTTCACCACCTTGCCGGTTCCGGTTGCGGCATCCATCGCCTCGCGGCCCGTAGTTTCCCAGATTTCCATGGCAAGATGGAGATCGCCGCTTTCCAGCCCTGCAAACTGCGCCAGATAATCGGCCTGCACATATTCGACGTTATAGCCCGCCTTTTGCAGGACCGAGCCCATTAGCTGCGTGGTAATCAGCTGCCCCGTCCAGTCATGCAGCGTCAGCTTGATCGGATCACTGCTTTCTTGCGCCAGCGCGGGCATCGCCGCAGCCAGAGCCAAAGCTGAAATGGCCAGCCGGAATCCTTGATTGATCTTCATATCTTCCCCCCATGTGTTTTGCTTGAATTTCCTCAAGTAACGCGCGGGCGGGACGTTGAGTCAAACATATTTTGTGGCTTTTTGTGTTTTTTATGACTGGTTCTGCCCGATTCTGTGAGATATTTCCAAAATAACATCCACATTCCCAAGGCCAACCATGCTTTCCAAACGCCATGTCGAGATTCTGAAAATATTAGATAGCGAAGGCACTGCGACCATCGCGGCCTTGGCCGAGGCGATGAATGTCAGTTTGGAAACCATCCGACGCGATGTGCGCCCGCTGGTCGATGGTGGCGCTGTGCTACGGATGCATGGCGCAATCAGCCTTTCCTCCCAAGCGGGTGAGGCCCCGTTTCGTCGCCGGATGCGCGAGAATGCTGCCGCCAAGCAAGCCATCGCCATCGCTGCCGCCGCCACCGTGCGCCATGGCGATGCGGTGATGATGGATACAGGCACCACCACCAGCTTTCTCGCCCGCGCGCTGACCGGGCATAGGCGGCTGACCATCATCACCAACTCCACCGATGCCGCGCGCACCCTTGCCAACGGCGAAGGCAACCGCGTGTTTCTGGCGGGCGGGCAGATCATCGGTGACAGTGGCGCGGTGCTCGGCGCCCAAGCCGTGCGCTTTGCCTTGGGCTTTTCCGCCACCCATGCTTTCATTTCGGCCGGAGCGGTCGATGGCAATGAGGTGATGGATTATGCTGAGGAAGAAGTTGAATTCGCCCGCGCGCTGCTATCGCGCGCCGAAAGCCGCGCATTGGTGACGGATGCGACCAAATTCGGGCGGCGCGGCTTGGTTACCATTTGCAGCTTTGAGGGGATGGACGCGTTGTTCACCGATGCTCCGCCACCAAAACCGCTTAGCCAAAGCTTGCGGGACGCGGGCGTGAAGCTGCATATCGCGGGTGCTTAAACGGCTCTATTCCGGCTGAAAGCCACCAATCAGCCGCCGCAGCCCAAACACTGCCCCCACCACAATCGCGGCCAGCGTAACCGGGCCAGACCATGCCAGCGTTGCAAAAGCCGAAACGCCTTGGCCCACCGAACAACCCAAAGCCACCACGCCGCCAATGCCCATCATCGCCGCGCCCGAAACCTGCCGCCCCAATTCGCGCGGGTCTTCGCAAGCCTCCCAGCGGAATAAGCCACGCCAGATTGATCCAGCCAGCGCCCCAACCATCACACCAAAAACGGCCCCCACGGAAAAGGAAACTCCCCCAGCCGTCGATGTCATCAACCAGATCAATGTGCGTCCAAGGGGTGCGGTAAAGGAAAGCCCCTCGACCTGCACCGCGCCCAGGCTTTCTGCCGCCAGCCAGCTTGTCGCCGCAAAAGACCAAACCACTGCCAAACCTGCCGCAACACCCCATGCCAACTGCAGGGGTTTTGCCCGCAAGGGCGCGTGGCTCAGCGCCCAGACCAGAAAGGCCAAGGCGATCAGCACGGCCACTACGAGCGGCGAAACCCCAGTCAGCCCGGACAGATCATTCGCGATCCCTTGCGGCCCGCTGGCGTCGACCTGCGGGAAAAGCATTGTGCGCAAACTGGCTAGGGGGCCTGAGAGCGCAATAAAGGCAAAGATTCCCATGACCACCACAACCACCAGCGACCGCAGATCCCCGCCACCAAAGCGCACCAATGCGCCAAAGCCGCAATTGCCCGCCATCGCCATGCCATAACCAAACAGCAATCCGCCGAAAATGGAGGCCAGCGGGTTCCATGCAATCTGATGATAGAAGGAGCCGCCAATGTCGATCAGCCCGGCCGCATTACCCAGAAAAGTGCCTAGAATGGCAACCGCCAAAACCACACCCCATAAGCGCAATCGCCTTTGGTCATCACCATAAAGCGCCGATTCCAGTGCGCCAAGAGTACAAAAATCGCCCAGCCGCGCTGCGAGTCCCAGCACAATTCCCGCCAGCAATCCCGTAAGGGCCGCAATCGCGCCAAATGGTAGGTCTTCCATATACAACCCCTTTTGTTGCGCCCGCTTGATGATACGAATCTTAGTCCGGTTTGCAGAACATGTCATAGACCAGCGCGACTGCGCGCATGACCTTTGGGTCATGTAAAGAATAGAATATCGCCTTGCCATCGCGGCGCGCCAAAACCAGCCCCTCCAGCCGCAGCCTCGCCAATTGCTGGCTGACGGCAGCTTGGCGCGAAGCGAGAAGGTTTTCCAACTCCGTTACGCTCTTGGGGCCTGAGGAAAGATGGCACAGAATCATCAAGCGCCCCTCATGGGCCAAGGCTTTGAGGAAGTTCGCCGCTTCAAAGGCGCTTTCCATCATCTGCTCAGGCGCGATCGTGGCGCAAGTTGCACCAATTACGCTTTCATTCTCTGGTCTGGCTGTGTCAGGCATTAAAGCCTCCACTCCTTCCCGCTTGGGCAAATTGGCCCCCGTTCGCGTAGTGGACTATGACATAAAACGCCACGCCACCACAAAAACTTTCCGCCCCGCGTCTTATCGCGGTGTCACACCGGCATTTTGCAGCATCATTCCCAGCAGGCCGTAAAAGAAATCTTCGCCCGGATAGCCCTCGATCCGCTCCAATTCCTTGCCATCGCGGATCAGAACGAAGGTTGGCGTAAAAACGGCTCTGCGGGCAAAGCTTACGCTCTCGGGCAGGGCATCATGCAGGTCGACGCGCACCAGAGGGGCGACGCGCCCTTCCGCCGTCAGATGGTAGGCGTCGCCCACCTCCTCCTCCCAGCGGATGCAATAGGCACAGCCGGCTTGGTCCACCATGTAAAGCGTTAATTCCTGCGCCCGGACAGCAGTCAAACCTGCCAGAAAGAGTGTCGCCGCCAAACCGGCCAGCCGCAGCGAAAAAATGATGGCTTTGACAGCATTGCGCATGATTGACGGCCCCTTAAAATATATTCACATTGTAATATGAATCACTATCGGCGCAAGCCCCGTCACGAGTTGCGTCAGCAGCTGGGTCCGAGGGCTATTTGTGCCATAAAGAATGAAAGTAGAATCAAGCGATGTTTGAGATCAGTTATGGCGGCGCGGCGCTAGCGGGGCTGCTAAGTTTCCTGTCGCCTTGTATCTTGCCTATGGTGCCTTTCTACCTGTCTTACATGGCAGGCATTTCGATGCAGGAACTGCGGGAGGACGGCGCCATTGCGCAGGGTGCGCAGCGCAGGCTTGTCGGCGCGGCCATTGCCTTTGCACTTGGCGTTACGACGATCTTTGTTTTGCTGGGCCTTGGGGCCACGGCGCTTGGTCAGGCGTTCATCCAATGGAGAGACCCACTTTCCTATGTCGCCGCCGCCGTGTTGCTGGTCTTTGGCCTGCATTTTCTGGGCGTTATCCGCGTCCCGTTTTTGTACCGCGAGGCGCGGCTGGATGCGAAAACCGAACCCTCCAGCCTTATCGGGGCCTATGTCATGGGGCTTGCCTTCGGCTTTGGCTGGA
This sequence comes from uncultured Pseudorhodobacter sp., assembly GCA_937910975.1. GTDB lineage: Bacteria > Pseudomonadota > Alphaproteobacteria > Rhodobacterales > Rhodobacteraceae > Pseudorhodobacter. The sequence goes on from CALEMZ010000163.1 coordinate 12,774, forward strand.
CGCCCTGTGTTGGCCCAGCTCTGGCGGCAATCTTGTTCATGGCCTCCGCCTCGGGGGATATGTGGCAAGGCGGCACACTGCTGCTAGTTTACGGCTTGTCGATGACATTACCATTTGTCATCGCAGCGCTGTTTGCTAAGCCTTTCCTTGCTTGGGTGGCACGCTACCGCAAGTACCTTGGCCATGTCGAAAAGATCATGGGCATGATGCTGATCTTGTTTGCGATCCTCATCGCCACCAACTCTGTCAACTACCTCGCCGATTTCATGATCCGCAATTTCGATTGGTCTGGCACTCTCAGATAATCCGTCACGCTCAACCAACAGGATGCCCCGAATGACCCGTATTCTCGCCACCCTCACCACGTTGCTTGCCCTTGCCCTGCCATTGTCTGCCGCCGAGCTGGGCGATGATGGGCTGCACAAACCCACATGGCTGCGCGACACATTCAAAGACATGCGCGAAGATCTCGCGGAGGCCAATGCCGAGGGCAAGCGCCTACTGGTGATCTGGGAGCAGCGCGGCTGCATCTATTGTACCAAAATGCATGAGGAGATTTTTATCGACCCGAAAATCGATGCCCTGATCCGCGACAATTACTTTGTTATACAGTTGAACCTGTTTGGCGATATCGATGTGACGGATTTTGACGGCACCACCCTGCCGGAAAAGGACATGGCGCGGCGCTGGGGTGTGGTGTTCACACCTACCATGATGTTCTTCCCTGAAGAGGTGGCACCAGACCAGACCGCGCAACAAGCCGCCGTGGTTTCCATGCCTGGTGCCTTTGGAAAAGGCACCACTGCCGCCCTGCTAAATTGGGTAAAAGACAAAGAATACCTCTCAGGCGAGCATTTCCAGAAGTATCTTGCCCGGACCATGGCCGACCCAGGCTGATAACAATTGCAATGCCTTAGGTTGCCCGGCAGCGTTAGCGCCACACTTTATATGCAATTATTGAAATATCATTATTGCATACCATAGGATGCATGGTCTATCTTCGGATTCGGAGGAAACTAGGGAGGTCTTCGAATGACGCGCCAAATCTTACTTGGCATGGCTATTACCGCGTTCAGCGCGGCTGCAGCTATGGCAGAAGTTACACCAGATACCGTGGCCTACACGGATGGGGCTATTGAGCAATCACTGACCGGAGCGCCGGGCAATCCGGAGGA
>CALEMZ010000164.1 GCA_937910975.1 uncultured Pseudorhodobacter sp.
CGCTTGAAGGATTGGCTTTCCAAACTCTGATCGCTTCATCTATTCCTAAATATCCCGGGGGTCCGGGGGCTGGCCCCCGGCGGCCCGCCTCTTGACCGCACGCTATCCTTAGGCCAAACCGCCTGCATGGTCCCTTTAGATACCCTTGCCCAAATCAGCCAACGCTTTGAGTTTCTCGAAGCGAAGCTATCGGCTGGCGCGCCCCCGGCCGAGATTGCAAAGCTAAGCCGGGAATACAGCAATCTCAGGCCGGTTGTGACCGAAATTGACGCCTATCGCCGCGCCTTGGATGACTTGGCCGAGGCTGAGGCGCTGCTGTCAGACCCCGAGATGCGGGGGCTGGCCGAGGAAGAAATCCCCGGCTTGCGCGCCCGGATCGAAGATATGGGGCAGGCGTTGCAACTGGCGCTTTTGCCCAAGGATGCCGCGGATGCGCGCCCGGTCATTCTGGAAATACGCCCCGGAACGGGTGGCGAAGAGGCCGCACTTTTTGCCGGTGATTTGCTAAACATGTACCGTCGCTATGCCGAAAACCGTGGCTGGACCTTTGAGATACTGGAGCTTCAGGAAAGTGATCTGGGCGGCATCCGGGAACTGACCGCCCATGTGCACGGCGAGGGGGTGTTTGCCCGGTTGAAATACGAATCCGGCGTACACCGTGTGCAGCGTGTACCGGAAACCGAAAGCGGTGGGCGTGTGCATACCTCGGCGGCGACAGTCGCGGTTTTGCCGGAAGCGGAGGAGGTGGATATCGACATCCCTGCCTCCGATATCCGCATTGATACGATGCGCGCCTCTGGTGCAGGCGGCCAGCATGTGAACACTACCGATAGCGCGGTGCGCATCACCCATATCCCGACCGGGATCATCGTGGTTTCGGCCATGAAATCGCAGCATCAGAACCGGGTTGCCGCCATGCAGGTCCTGCGCGCCCGGCTTTATGAGGCCGAGCGGGCGCGGGTGGATGCTGAACGTTCAGCCAATCGCAAATCTCAGGTTGGCTCTGGTGATCGCTCCGAACGTATCCGCACCTATAATTTCCCGCAGGGCCGGATGACGGACCACCGGATCAACCTGACGCTTTATTCTTTGGGCCAGATCATGGCGGGCGATCTGGATGCGATGATTGACGCGCTGACGGCGGATGATCAGGCGCGCAAACTGGCAGAGATGGAATGACCAGCCTTCTGGCCGCAAAACGCGCGGCGGTGGCGCGCCTTACCGAGGCCGGGATTGGTGAGGCCGCACAGGATGTGGCGGTGCTATTGGCCCATGTGTTGGAGGTGGAGCGCGGCACACTGGCGCTGTTGCGCCCGCAAACCGAGTTGACGTCTTTGCAATCGGAACAGTTTGAGGCCGCAGTTGCCGCGCGTGCGGCACGCCAGCCGGTCTCCCAGATCATCGGGCAGCGTTGGTTCTGGGGGCGGGCCTTTACGGTGACGCCCGATGTGCTTGACCCACGGCCCGAAACCGAAATGCTGATCGCGGCGGCGCTGAATGTTTCCTTTGAGTCCGTGCTCGATCTGGGCTCTGGCAGCGGCTGCATTTTGTTGACATTGGCGCTGGAGCGGCCGGGCATTGTGGCGGTTGGCGTGGATGTGTCGGCGGCGGCACTGGATGTGGCACGGCTAAATCAGCAGCGTTTGGCGCCGACGACACCTGTGGAATGGGCGTTGGGCCCTTGGTTCGAACCAGTCACGCAACGCTATGATCTGATTGTTTCTAACCCACCCTATATCGCGGCGGATGAAATGGCGGGCCTGTCGCCGGAGGTGCGGGAGTGGGAGCCGCATCTGGCGCTGACACCGGGCGGCGACGGGCTAGACGCCTACCGTGCGATTTCTGCCGGGGCCGCAGCTCATCTGATGCCAGGGGGATGGCTGATGGTGGAAATCGGGCCAACCCAAGCGGTTAGCGTTGTAGGATTTTTCACGGATGTGGGGTTGATTGACGTGGCAATATTGCCCGATCTGGACGGGCGCGACC
>CALEMZ010000165.1 GCA_937910975.1 uncultured Pseudorhodobacter sp.
CTCGGCGGCCTCTATGGCCCGCTTGTAATGGAAATGGATATCCGCCACGATCGGCACCGGGCTTTCCGCGCAAATCTTGCGCAGGGCCAACGTGCTATCACGATCAGGGGTCGAGACACGAACGATATCAGCTCCGGCCATGGCAGCGCTTTGGATCTGCTCAATCGTGGCCTTGATATCGGTGGTCAAGGTATTGGTCATCGTTTGCACCGAGATCGGCGCACCGCCCCCAACGGCAACTTTACCGACCATGATCTGACGCGATTTGCGGCGGTCGATGTTGCGCCAAGGGCGGATCGGGTTATGGGTCATGGGAATTGGTCCTGTTCAGCCTTGCGCCAACAGATATGCGCAGCAACCGCCAAGGGCAACCGACAGATCAGGGATTGGTGACTTCAGCCACGTCGACGAATTTTGCCAATTCCGCATCACCCGTCAGATCGGCCAGCGCAAAGGTATCAATCAGCGATTCAGGCGACAGTTCGACGTTCTTTACAACCTGTGCGCCGGGGGCCGCCGGGCCATAAGTTTTGCCCAGCACCGAAAAGTATACCGAGCCGGAATTGCCTGCCCGCAGCAGCGGCGCAGTTTCCATGGCAGGCACAGCGTAGCGCTCACCTGCATCCAGCACTTTTTCAAACAGCACCGTGCCATCCGCCGCCTGCACCCGTACCCAAGATGGGCGTACAGCAAGCAGTTCGATTGTTGGCGCATCTGCGGCCACGACCTGCACTTCTGTTCCCAGAGGCGCGAAGGTTTCAGCCTCAGCCACAACAGCAGGCACATTGCCGCGCTGTGGATCAATTGCAGCAATCGGGCCATCACGAGAGGTCAGAACCGGGACATCCAGCGCCTGCGGGCGATAAATTCGGTCAGAGCCGCTGGACGACGAGAGGTCAGCGGCAAGCGTTGCGGATTCGGGTGCCAAGGCAACAGCCTCAGGGGCTGAGCGCACCAATGGGGCCACGCCCTGCACATTGCCCAAGGGGTCAATCTCGGCCACGACTTGCGGAGCCTGGTCCACCGGGGAGAGCTGCACGCGCTGCACCTCTTGCAGCACAGACCAGCCGCCATAGCCCAAGCCACCGATCAGGCCCAGCAATACCAGAAGCGAGCCAACCGCCCCCGGCTCAATCCGCGAGAACATAGATTCTCCACGTGGAACGAAGCTTGCATTGGGGTTTGCGAGCGGATCGCCGAAATCTTGCGGGCGGCTGCGAGCGGCGGAAATGCGGGCCGGCGAAGCGGCGGCGGACATGCCATGCGCGAGGGTGAAATTCGCCTCGCGGCAAAATTTTTCATAAGCCCAATCCGGGTCCATCCCCAGATAGCGGGCATAAGAGCGCACATATCCAGCCACAAAGCCTTGCGTTTCAAAGGCGGAAACATCGCAGTTCTCGATGGCGGCTATATAGGTGGCTTTGATCTTCAGCTCACGCTGAACGTCCAGCAATGACTTGCCCAAGGTCGCGCGTTCACCGCGCATCAGATCCCCAAGACGCAACTCAAAGTCGTCAAACCCTTTGGGTTTGGCGCTTTCAGACGTCGAAGGTGCTGTCCTCCGGCCGATCATATTTATTGCCCCGTCGTTGCCCCAAATTCCTGCCCGAGTCGTTTATTTTTCGACTCAGAGCCCTCGTATTGTCGACAACTTACCACAACACAATCGGTTTTGCATATGCAGAACCAATCAAGCTGACAACTCGGCACGATTCAGCGCACATTGCAGCCAAAGTGTATCCATCGCCTTAACAAGCACTTCAATTTTTGCCGCGTCATGAACGGGCGAAGGGGTAAAGCGCAGCCGCTCAGTGCCGCGCGGCACGGTCGGAAAATTGATCGGCTGCACGTAAATTCCAAATGTTTCCAACAACATATCCGAAAGCACCTTACAATGCACCGGGTTGCCAACATGCACCGGAACGATATGGCTGCCATGGTCGATCAGTGGCAGGCCAATCGCCTTAAGGCGGCTTTTGAGAATGCTGGCGTGAAGCTGCTGAGCATCGCGCAGATACTGCGCTGTTTTGAGATAGCGGACCGAGGCCGCAGCCCCCGCAGCCACCGCAGGTGGCATCGATGAGGTAAAGATAAACCCCGGCGCATAAGAGCGTACAGCGTCACACATCTTGGCACTTGCGGCGATATAGCCGCCCGCGACACCGTAAGCCTTGGCCAGCGTACCGTTGATGATATCGAGGCGGTGCATCAGCCCGTCACGCTCGGCAACCCCTGCCCCGCGCGCGCCATACATGCCCACCGCATGAACCTCATCAATATAGGTCAGCGCGCCGAATTCATCGGCCAAGTCGCATATCTCAGCAATCGGGCCGAAATCGCCATCCATTGAGTAAATCGATTCAAAAGCGATCAGCTTGGGCGCTGCGGGATCATCACTGGCCAGAAGCTCACGCAAATGCGCCACATCATTGTGCCGGAAGATGCGCTTGGCCCCGCCGTTGCGGCGCACGCCTTCGATCATGGAGGCATGGTTTAGGGCATCGGAATAGATAATCAGGCCGGGAAACAGCTTGGGCAGGGTAGAGAGTGTGGCATCATTGGCATTATAGGCGCTGGTAAACACCAAAGCCGCCTCTTTGCGATGCAGGTCGGAAAGCTCGGCCTCCAGACGGTTATGATACACCGTGGTGCCTGAAATGTTGCGTGTCCCGCCAGAGCCTGCGCCCGTGGCCTCCAACGCCTCTTTCATCGCGGCCAAAACCACCGGATGCTGGCCCATGCCAAGATAATCATTGCCACACCAGACGGTAATGTCTTGCTCAGACCCATCTTTCTTGCGCCAGACAGCGGAAGGATAAGCACCTTTACGACGCTCAATATCAATGAAGGTCCGATAACGGCCCTCCTCGTGCAACCGGTTCAGGGCGGTGTCGAGTGCGGCTTCATAGTTCATTGGCGTCTCCAAGTATCCTGCCGCAAGAATCAGGCCGATTTCACTTAATCTGCATGAGATTCGCTGCGGTCACCTTGATATTCATCAAACTCTATATCTGACAGGGGGCATTTTGACGCCCCCTTTTCGCAGAAAAAGGATTATTTGGCGTCCGCCACGGCCACTTCACAGTCATCTGCGCCTTTATCGGTACAGGCCTTGGTGGCAAGCGCCTGTGCATTCTCGCCATTGCCCAGGCCAAAAAACCCGGTCTTGGCTGAAATTGCCATCGCCCGCTCGCCCTTCTTGCCATAATCATTTTTCAGGGCGACCGTACCTTCGACCGAAAGCTGCAAAGCCCGCTGTTCCCATTTTTTCGGGCGCACCAACCCAACCAAAACACAGTCTTTTTCACCTAAGCGGGCCTTGTTGCAGCCCTCAAGTGCGGCGGCGGCGGCGGCTTCGGCGCTGTGATGGTTGGCCACCAGTATTGTCGCCTCGGATTTCAGCAACTCTTCATCGGGGGCAATCGCGACGGCGGCGTAATAGGCATAATCTTGGATGACCTGCAGCAAGAGTGCCGCATTCTCGGCAGAAAGCCCGTCAACGGGCAGCATTTCCACCTCGGCGCCTTTGGCCGAGAACACCATCTTCTTGGCATCCTTGCCGCTGATCGGTTCGGCCATCGCGGCCCCGGTCAAACCGCATAGGATCAAACTTGCCCCGAAAAGAGCAGCGGCTGTGTTGCGCATAATAATACTCCAAACATATGGTCGAGCCGACCAGCTTCAGGCCCATTTAACGGGTTTCGCAAGCTCTGGACAGGGGCCGCATGGCTGATAGGGTGCGGCAGAATTCACAAATCGGAGAGAACCTCATGTCCATTGATGCCGTCCTAGCCAGAATTGATGTGGATTTGCCGCAAGCAATCGCGCGACTGTTGGACCTGCTGCGCATCCCCTCCATCTCCACCGATCCGGCCTTCAAGGCGGATTGTGATCGTGCCGCCGATTGGCTGGTGGATGATCTGAGAGCATTGGGGTTCGAAGCCAGCAAGCGCCCCACCCCTGGCCACCCGATGGTGGTTGCGCATTGCGCCGGGCCAGAGGGCGTCATCGGCCCGCATCTGCTGTTTTACGGCCATTACGATGTGCAACCGGTGGACCCGCTAAACCTTTGGGATCGTGCCCCCTTTGATCCGCAGGTTGAAGACACCGCCGCAGGGCAGGTGATCCGGGGGCGCGGCGCCTCTGATGATAAGGGCCAGTTGATGACCTTTCTGGAGGCCTGCCGCGCGTGGAAGGCCGAGCATGGCACCCTGCCCTGCCGTTTGACGATCTTTTTGGAAGGCGAAGAGGAAAGCGGTTCGCCCTCACTTATCCCTTTCATGCAAGACTATGCCGAGGAACTGCGCGCCGATGTGGCGCTAATTTGTGACACGGGGCTGTTCGAATCCAAAACCCCCGCCATCGTGACCATGCTACGCGGGCTATTGGGCGAAGAGATCACGCTGCACGGGCCGAACAAGGACCTGCATTCTGGCATGTATGGCGGGGCGGCGATCAACCCGATCCGGGTTCTCAGCCGTATTATCGCGGGGCTGCATGATGATCAGGGCCGCATCACCCT
>CALEMZ010000166.1 GCA_937910975.1 uncultured Pseudorhodobacter sp.
CTCATGTCAAACGCGTTTCCACCCAATTCGCCACGATCGCACTCGGGATACCATTCTGCGCAGCCTTGGCGTCGCGCGCGAGGTCGAGCCGCTTGCGCAGCTTGACCTGCCGCACCAGCAGGAAGATCGGCACGGTGGTCAGCCCGCGGCCGGTCTTGGACCGCGAGGCCACGCCGACCCCGCGGGTGTTCAGCCGCCCTTCGGCCACTAGCAAGCTTGGCCCGTTGCGGCGATAAACAAACCGCAGCCGCAACCCGCGCCGGCGTTCCCATTCGCCGGGCGTGATGCGCCCACCGCGCGCGGATTTACCCGCGGCCGCTGTCGGGATTGCGAGCCAAAAGCCATTCTGAGAGCGAATGAGCGGCCCTGTATCATGCGCGCCGACAACCACCGGCGCTTGCGACCAAACCAGTGCGGCGGCATTCAGGCTGGGTTGGCCCTTGGGATACAGTTCCGAGCGGATGGTGCGTGCAAGCCGTTGGCCGAGGCCTGCACCGGTGATCTGCGCGCGCCAGGCAGTTTTGAGGCTGGTGCCCGCGTCACCCACGGCCTTGGTGACGGCCTTTTCGCCAGCGGTGATCTCGGCAGCCATCATGGCGCCGATGTCGCCAAGCACTTCCAGTCGTATCATAGCGCGCCCCTTCCTTATCCCGTGACATCAGCATAAGGATCAGGCCACCAGGGCAGCAGCTCTGCCGTCCACACCAGCCGCTCGCGATCGCGCTGGGGCGTGCCTTGGACCACAAAGACCTCGCCTGCGATCTCGAACCGATCCCCTGCAGACAGTTCCGGACAATCGCTCACACGGACATCCAGAACCACGCTGTCGCTGACCAAGCGTGCCGCGCCAAACTCGACCATGCGATCAGGGCTGCGCCGCATCACGCGGAGCGCCTGTTCCACCCCGATCCCCGCCTGCTGGTAGAGCGCCGGGGTGGAGAGGTTCGGATCGATGAACACCACATCAAGCGCCTGCGCAAAGGCTGTCATCACGTCCGCTTCGCGGTGCGCAGCACCTGCGGCCGCGTGCAGATCGGCAGCGGGTTGCTTTCGATCTCGAGGCGCACCCATTCATCCCGATCACGATCAGGGATCATGCGCGCATAGAGCGGCAGGCCCACGGTGTTGACCGTCTCGAAGGTGTCGGCAGGCGCGTAGTAGATCTCGAACAGCCCCTCGACGCCTTCGGGATAGAAATACGCCTTGTCGGTGGGCACACCAAAACCAAGTCCACCACGGTAGCGGCGAAAGGTGATGCCACCGAAGCTGACCTCTTCACCCACCCGGCCGCGCAGATCGGCAGCGGCGGCGGTGTTGAGATAGGTCTCGCGCACTTCCTTGTGGGCCACCAGATCAGCAAAGAAGGCCGAGCCGCATTCGGCGCGCAGCTGCACTGCCCCGGCAGCAAGGCCGCCCAGTGTGTCCTCGACGCTCTCAATGAGCGATTGGCAGCGCTTGCGCAGCGCACCGGAGCCCGGCGTCGCATTGTCGAGATCGAAGTCGACCTCGGCGGCTGGGGTGAGGTTGAACTCGGTGTAATAGTTGATCACCGTGGCCCCGTCGCGTGGGTCCTTCACCACGCCCTGAATGCCATTGAACAGATGGAACTCAAACGTGGCCTCAGCATCGTTGCGCAGCCGCCCGAGCTTGCGCGCAACCTCGGTCTGCACCTGCTGCACGGCGGTTTCCGAGCCAAAATCACGGATACCCTGGATTTCCGAGGCCCAGAGCACGTCCTGCTTTTTGAATTGGCGCACAACAAAGGCGCGCATGTCACGGCGCTCAGGGATCTGGCTCTCAAAGGCCGAACCGCGTTCCGAGAACGGGATCAGTTGCAGCGTGCCATCGCGGCTTTCAATCATCACGGTGCGCGAGCGCACGCCGCGGCTGCCGAATAGGGCAGCGCCCGACAGGATCGCCGGTTTGAAGGGGATGTTTTCGAGTGCGCGGGTCAGCTCGATAATAGAGAAGGCGTCGCCTTCAAAGATGTCCATGGTGGCCACAGGGTGCCTCCTTCTATTCTACAATTGATGGGGAAGTAGCGCCTTGGCTCAGCGCAGGATGATGCCGAGTGCGGCCAGCGCCGTGGTGGCGGTGGTGATCTGGGCCTCGGTGGCACCCTCGGGGAAACTAATCTCGTGACGATTCACGATGGCAGGGCCGCGGACAACCGCGACACCGAGGACATCGGCATCGGTGGCATCGATATCAGTCCAGAGAATGCCAGCAGCATTCTGGCTGCCATTCGTCGCAGCGGGTGCGAGGGCTGTGTATTTGCCACCGGTGGTGATCTTACCCAGCACGGTGCCGGGTGCCAGCTTGCCTGCACCGGACGCGATCGTGACGGTTTCGCGGGTGTAATCGCGCAGCACCTCCCAGATCAGGAAGCCGCCTGCGTGTTTGCCTTCTATGAGCATGGTCATTGTGGTTTATCCTTTTTGACGGAAAGTGCGGGCGATGACATCGCCCCAAGGGCGTGTGGTGGAACTGCGCCCGGGTTGTGGATGATGCGGGGTAATCTGGGGATCAGCCTCAGCCTTTGCGGCCAGAAGCTGCGTGCGGACCGCGTCCAGACTGGCGTCCTGTTCAAGGAACCGCCCTGCCATCTGCGGCTGGCCCGCCAAACGGCAAAGGTCGATCACGGCGCGGGCATGGGCAATCACCTCGGCGCGGATGGCAGCCGTGTCCGGTGCTGCGTTGGCGGCTGCAACGCAGCTCTCCGCTCCGCCGGGTAGGGTGTTTTCATCTGCAACACCCTCGCTCTGCCCATGTGAACGCGATGGATCGTCGGTTGCATCCACTGGAGCAACGTTCCCGGCGGGAACCTTGGTCGCGGGATCGGGTGCGGTCGGTGGATCGCCACCCGCTGCAACATCGTTCTCGTCTGGAACGATGTCGTCACCCATTGCTGGACCTTCTGCATCGACCAATTCCACCAGCGCAGTCGGCGCATTGCGGAACCGCGCGATGTCAAAGCTTGCCGCAATGCGCACCGGCTCTGCCATGCGTGTCGCCAGCCCCAGATCCAGCGCATCTGACGCATCGAACCAGGTCTCGGACGCCATAAGGGCCGCGATCTGCGCTTCCGGCTTGCCAGATTTGGCCGCATAGCCACGTGTCATGCTGGCCGCGACCTTGTCCAGCGTGCCGGCCATGTCGCGCATATCGGCAGCAGTGCCCATAACAATGCCTGAAGGATCATGGATCATCAGAAAGGCGTTTTCTGGCATGACAATCTCATCGCCCGCCATGGCGATGTAACTTGCAGCCGAGGCCGCAATGCCGTCGATCCACACTGTGATCATGCCTGCGTGCCGCGTCAGTGCGTTATAGATTGCGACCGCATCAAAGACCGAGCCGCCGGGGCTGTTAAGACGAATATCGATCGGTACCCCGTCGGGCAGCGCGCCCAGCTCTGCCAAAAACCCCTTGGCCGAAACGCCGTAAGCGCCAATTTCGTCATAGATCAGCACTTCCGCGCCCGAGGCCCGGGCGCGGATGGTGTACCAACTCTTCATGGTGTTACTCCTGATTGGTGGCG
>CALEMZ010000167.1 GCA_937910975.1 uncultured Pseudorhodobacter sp.
CAGCCCGATAACGCCACACGGATTGCAAATCTTGCCAAAGCGCGGCATTGGTCAGAGCGAAGCGAATAAGGAGAAATCCATGATCATCGGTCATATCGGGGCGCGCAAAGGCTCCAAAGGCGTTCCGGGCAAAAATTTTCGCCCGATTTGCGGCAAGCCGCTGATTGACTGGTCGCTGGATCAGCTTTTCGCCGATCCGCAGGTCGATGCTGTGGTGGTTTCCACCGATGATGAGGCGATGTATGAACATGCCGTCAAACGCGGCGCGCTGGAGATTGGCCTGCGCCCGGCGCATCTGGCCACCGATACGGCGGGGAAATTTGGCGTCTGGCAGCATGCGCTGGAGGTAACGGAGGCAATTACGGGGCCCGCCACCGCGTTTCTGGATCTGGATTGCACCTCCCCCCTGCGCCTGGCTTCGGATATCACCGATGCGCTGGCGCTGTTTGAGGCAGAAAAACCCGATATGGTCATGTCGTGCTGCGAGGCGCGCAAGAACCCCTATTTCAACCTTGTCGAACCCGATGCCACAGGCGCGCTGCATGTCTCCAAACCCCTGCCCAGTGGCGTCGTGGCGCGCCAACAGGCCCCGGTGGTTTATGAGCATGTGGGTGTGGTCTATGTGGTGGCCCCCGATTATCTGCGTCGCGCAAGCGGGCTTTATGAGGGCCGGGTGATTCCTTACGTGCTGTCACCCGAACGCTGCCATGATGTCGACAGCCCGTTTGACTGGCGCATCGTGGAATTTCTGCTGAAAGCGCAGATCGAGGCGGGTGAGAAACCTAGCGCGTCTTGCATTTAAAGTGAATCAGAATTCGCCCCAAGGCTTGGGCGAATTCTGATGATCCTTGGATCGGATAAAATGCAAAACGCTTTAGCGCCTGAGCAGCGCCTCTATTCCCGCCAGCGTACGTAGCGTTGCCCCGGCATGGGCGGCGAAAAACGCGTCAATCGCGGCAGGTGTCGGATCATCCCGCGCAATTAACGCCGCCGCCAACGCCTCAAAATCCGGCACCGAGCGTGCCACGCCCGCCGCGTCTGCCTCAACAAACGGGTATTCGATCGTCCATGTTTCCGGCCCCACCAGCACCGGCTTTTTCAGCGCCAGCGGCTCGATGATATTATGCGCACCCTTAGGGCTGAAACCGCCACCAACAATCACGCGGTCGGCCATGGCAAGGTAGAAATACATCTCGCCCAGACTGTCGCCGAAAAACACGTCGATGCCTTCGGGCAAAGAGCCAGAAAGGTTTTGGTCCAGAACCTCGGACCTGCGCGCCAGCGTCAGCCCCGCGCCTGCAATCGCAGCGGCCACCGCATCAAACCGCTCTGGCCGACGCGGAACATAGACAAAAAGTGTATCACGAACTGCGCACACCGCTTTGATTGTGCTTATAAATCCGCCATCCTCACCTTCAATCGCGCTGGCAATCACCACCACATCGCGCGCAGGTTTCAAAGCCGCTCCCGCCGCGACCTGTAAGGCCGGGATCGGCTGGTCAAAGCGCAACTCTCCCGTTACCTTGATCGCCTCCACCCCAACCGAGGCAAAGCGCCGCGCCTGCAAATCCGATTTCACCAAGGCCCCGGCAAATCCGCGCATAACCTGCGCCCGCAAGCCTGTTTGCCCATCGCGCGCATAGCTTTTTGACGGGTATTGCGCATTGCACATGAACAAAGGCACGCCCGCGCCCCGTGCCGCCATGATCATGCGCGGCCAAATCTCAATCTCCATCACCAGCCCGTATTTCGGCGCAAAGGCGCGGAAAAATCCGTTGAAACAGGCCCCAAGCTCAAACGGTACCCAAACCACGCGCACAAGGCCTTCCGCGATCTGATCGGCTAAAACGCGGGTCGATTCGCGTCGGCCTGCCGGGGTGAAATGGGTGATCACCACCCGCTCCCCCTGCCCCAGCAGCGCATGGATCAACGGCACCGCCGAGCGGAACTCTCCCAATGACACCGCATGCACCCAAACTGCCCCCGGAATCCCCGTGCCATAACGGCCAAAGCGTTCCGCGATATGGGTGTTGTAATCGGCATCCTTGCGCCCGCGCCGCAACAAATAAAACAGCGCAAAAGGCAGGCCCAAAGCCCAGATCACGCCATAAACCACCAGCGCCAGACGCAGCTTGAGCGAGGGAAACCTAGCCATCCCGCATCATCCCCAGCAGCCTTGCCGCCATATCATCCAATGGGGCCGATTTTTGTACCAATGCTTGTCCGCGTTCACCCTGCTGGCCCAGATCAGGCGCATTCAGCGCCGCAATCAAACCCGCCACATCGTCCACTTTCCGCGCCGCCCCGGCCGCTTGCAGCGCCCCATAATCGGCGGTAAAATTGCCCACGCGCGGCCCGTGCAATACGGCACAGCCCAATGCCGCCGGCTCCCAAGGGTTATGCCCCTCCACCGGGCCAAAACTGCCGCCGACAAGCGCAGCCTGCGCCAGCCGGTACCATAAGCCCAATTCGCCAAAACTATCAGCCAGATACAGCGGCTCCCCCGCCAAAACCTGCCCTTTGCTGCGCGTGGCATGGGCCATGCCAAGCGAAAACATGCGCTTGGGGTCACGCGGCACCAGTACCAGCAACCAGCTTGGGTCTTGCGCATGAAGCTGGGCTTGGGTGGCCAAGGCCACCGCCTCATCCTCCGGGTGGGTGGAGGCCGCAACCCACACCCTGCGACCCGCAAACATGGCCTGCATCCGGGCCAGTTCGGCCGCATCCGCCACCAGCGATGGGGCAGCCGACTTCAGGGATCGCATAAGCTGGGGGTCAGCGGCACCAAGTGCCTTCAGATTTTGCGCACTCGCCTTGTCTTGCGCAAGGATGAGGCGAAACCGTTTCAGAACATCGCTATATAACACTTTGACAAACCGACGCTTTTCCAAAGATCTTGCTGTAATGCGTGCGTTGAGCAACACAAGCGGAATCCCGCGCTGATCGGCAGTATAAACAGCGCCCGGCCAAACCTCTTGTTCTGTCCAGATAGCCAGATCAGGGCGCCAATGATCCAGAAATCGTGCAACCAGTTTTGGTGCATCAATAGGCAAATACTGGTGGATGCAACGTGCTGGCAGGTTGCCGCCAAACACCTCTGCCGAAGATCGCGCCGACGAGGTTACCAGAAAATGCGACGAAGGTTCCGCACGCGCCATCGCCTCGATCAACCCGCGCAGCGCCATCACTTCGCCGACCCCCACGCCATTAAGCCAGACCAGCCGACCACCCGGGCGCGGCACCCCCGCCTCGCCCAGTTTCTCACGCCACCGCCTTGGGTCTTCGCGCCCTTTTGCCAGCCGTCGGCGCAAATACCGAGGTGCCAGCCAGCCAAGCAGCCGCGACAAGGCAAGATAGGCCCGCAGCGCAAAATTGGGAGCTGCTGCCTCAGCCAAAGTCCTGAAACTCTTTTTGCAGGCTCCGCGCCCAGAAATCCGGGGCTTGCAGCACGGCCACAAAGCGCTCCGCCGCACTGCCTGTGCCAAAACCCTCATGGCGCAGATGAGATTTACTCCAATCCTCGGCCAAAAAGGTCCCAATC
>CALEMZ010000168.1 GCA_937910975.1 uncultured Pseudorhodobacter sp.
AGAACGGCCTGCTCACCAAAGAGGTCGGTTTCGCATTCTTGGCGGAAGTTTGTCTCAATAATACCCGAACGCCCGCCGCCGATGCCGGAGCAATAGGACAGGCCCAACTCCATCGCTTTGCCGGAGGCGTCTTGATGCACGGCCACAAGGCAGGGCACGCCGCCGCCTTTGGTGTATTCGCCGCGCACGGTGTGGCCGGGGCCTTTTGGCGCCATCATGATGATATCCACGCCGGGTTTTGGTTCGATCAGGCCGAAATGGATGTTCAAGCCGTGGGCAAAGGCCATGGCGGCACCTTCGCGCAGGTTGTCATGCACGTATTTCTTGTAGGTTTCGGCCTGCAATTCGTCGGGCATGGTAAACATGATCAGATCACACCAAGCGGCGGCCTCAGCGATGCCCATGACCTTGAGGCCCTCAGCTTCGGCTTTCTTGGCGGAAGGCGAGCCTTCCCGCAGGGCGACGACGAGGTTTTTCGCGCCAGAGTCGCGCAGGTTCAGCGCGTGGGCATGGCCCTGCGAGCCATAGCCGAGAATGGCAACCTTCTTGTCTTTGATCAGGTTGATGTCGCAGTCACGATCATAATAAACGCGCATGATGATTTCCTTTTGGTTTCTGGCTGTCGCCTTGGATGGGGGCAGAATAGGGATTATCGCAGCGTATCCTGTGCAAAGTTTGACGTTTATTGATGTTTGTTGTAAAATTCATGTTCTGTTTTTGAGTAATGTGAAAAAATCATGCAGATCGATGATACGGACCGACGGATCCTGCGCCAGTTGCTGGCCGACCCCGCCGCCGCAAACGCGGTGTTGGCGGAACGCGCGGGCGTGACATCGGCCACCTGTTGGCGGCGGCTGGAGCGGCTACAGGCGGCGAGCATCATTTCGGCCCCGGCGGCCGTGATCAACTGGCGGGCGATGGGCTATGAGGTGGAGGTTTCCCTGCGGTTCAATCTTGATAAGACCGAACCGCGCGCTTTTGATGAGTTTCTGGCAGCAGCACGGGAGGTGCCGGAGGTCATTGGAATTGAAACCTTTTTGGGCCGGGTCGATGTGCGGCTGAACGTGATTGCCCGCGATATGGCGCATTATCAGGAATTATATCGCGCCCGCATTCTCGCCCTGCCCCATATCGCGGATATTGAGGCGTTGATGCTGATAGCGACGATCAAGGAAGAAAGTGCGCTGCCCTTATGATCGACATTGATGACACTGACCGCGCCTTTTTGCGCGCCCTGAGCCGCGATGCGACCACCAGCGCGGGCGAATTGGGCCGCCGTTTGGGGCTGAGCCAGCCTGCGGCATGGCGGCGAATCAGGCGGCTGGAGGAGGCGGGGATCATCGCAGGCCGCCGTGTGGCGGTGGACAGGCCAGCCTTGGGCTTTGGCGTGACGGTATTTTTGGGCGTGAAGCTGGGCACCAAAGGCCGGGTGAGCCTTGAGGATTTTGAGCGCGCAGTGGCGGCCATCCCCGAGGTGCAGGTGGTGCAGCACGTTCTGGGGCTGTTTGATTACCGCCTGCGCGTGGTGGCCCGCGACATCGCGGATTTTGAGCGGGTTTTGCGGCGGCGGATCATGACGCTGCCGGGGGTGGGGCAGGTGGAGGCAAATGTGCTGCTGACTGAGGAAGCAAGGCCGGGGCCATTGGGGTAACGGGGCCTGACGGATTTTTCTGGCCTTTCAGCGGCTCGGCGCAGTATCACCAGTGGACACGTAAGGAGAATAGCAATGAAACTGCCACATGATCACATTGACCCCGATGGGTTGCAGGAATTTTCCGTGGTTTTCACCGACCGCTCGCTAAACCATATGTCGGCTAAATTCCAAGGGGTTATGCGCGAAATCTCGGAGACGCTGCGCGAGGTCTATAGTGCCGAGGCGGTGGTGGTGGTGCCCGGTGGCGGCACCTATGCAATGGAGGCGGTTGCGCGCCAATTTGGGCGCGGCGCGCGGGTTTTGGTGGTGCGCAACGGCTGGTTCTCTTATCGCTGGAGCCAGATTTTTGAGGCAGGCGGTTTTGCGGCAGAGATGGATGTGGTGATGGCCCGGCAAACCGGCAACGCCGCGCGCGCGCCCTATGCGCCGCCGCCTATTGCCGAAGTGGTGGCCCGTATTCATGAGGCCAAACCCGAGGTGGTTTTTGCCCCGCATGTGGAAACCAGCTCGGGGATCATCCTGCCCGATGACTACATTACCCAGATGGCACAGGCCGCGCATGAGGTTGGTGCGTTGATGGTGCTTGATTGCATCGCTTCGGGCTGCGTCTGGGTGGATATGGCGGCGACCGGCGTGGATGTGCTGATTTCCGCACCGCAAAAGGGGTGGTCGGCCTCTCCCGCTGCGGGGTTGGTGATGATGTCGGCGGGGGCCGTGGCGCGGCTGGCGGACACAACCTCGGACAGTTTTGCGCTGGACCTGAAGAAATGGCGCAGCATCATGGCGGCCTATGAAGGCGGGGGCCATGCCTATCATGCCACGATGCCGACCGATGCGCTGGTTGGTTTTCTGGACGCCATGCGTGAAACGAAAGCCATGGGCCTTGCCGAGGCGAAGGCCGCGCAATGGGCTTTGGGCAATGCTGTGCGGGCGATGCTTGCAGCACATGGCTTGGTTTCCGTGGCGGCTGATGGCTTTGGCGCGCCAGGGGTGGTTGTTAGTTATACCGATGATCCGGCGATCCAGAACGGTGCTAAATTCCGCGAGCAAGGCTTGCAAGTCGCGGCGGGTGTGCCGTTGCAGGTGGGCGAAGGGGCAGAGTTCAAGACCTTCCGCCTCGGGCTTTTCGGTTTGGACAAGCTGGCCGATGTGCCAGCCACTGTGGCCCGGTTGGAGCGGGCGGTGACGGCGATTTTGTAACGGCCTGCCGCGAAGTTTGAGTATCTTTGAAAAAAGATGAAGGCGGGCTTAGCGCAGGCCAAGCCCCGCCTTCATCAGGGTTTTGCGCACCGGGGCGAGTGAATAGAGCGCGCCGAGTATTTGCGCGCGCAGATCGCGCAGCATAGGGGCGCCGACCATCGAGGCGCGGTTGAGCGCGTCAATCCCCGCCACACGCGCCTGCACCTCGCGGTGACGGCGGTTGTGATAGGCCTCCAGCATTGGGGCGGCGCCCAGTGCAGCACGATTTTCCAGCGCGAGGCTGCGCAGGGCGGCCAGATCGCCAAGGCTCATGTTCAGCCCCTGCGCGCCGATGGGCGGCACGACATGTGCGGCCTCGGCCATCAAGGCGGTGCGTTCGCCCGACATGCGGGCGGCGACCTGACTGATGATCGGCCAAGTCGTAAGCGCGCTGATCCGGTGCATCGGGCCGAGAAGGTGGCAGGCGCGCAGGCTCATTTCGGCATCGAATTCCGGCAAGGACAGGGCTGAAAGCCGGGCGATCTCAGCGCCGGTTTCCATCCAGACCACGGCAGAGGCGGGCAGCCCTTCATGGTCGGGCAGCGGCACCATGGTGAAGGGGCCGCCGGAGCGGTGCACCTCGGTCGATACATTTTGATGCGGGACCGGATGGGTGGTGGTGAAGGCCAGTGCCTTTTGCCCGTAACGTGTGGTTTTCACCGAAATACCAAGCGCTTGACGCACGGAAGAATTGCGCCCATCCGCCCCGATCAGCAGTTTTGCACGCCAGGAACTGCCATCCGACAGGCTGACCAGTGCTTCGCTTTCGCGGGGCATCACGCGCGCGGTGGCCACGCCGGGGCGGAAATGGACATTGGGCATGGTGGCGATCTCAGCCAGCATTTCGCGCCGCAACAGCCAGTTTGGCAGGTTATAGCCGAAGGGGGCTTCGGAAATTTCAGCCGCATCAAAATCGCGGGTCAGCCGCGCCACGCCTGCGTCACCGCCCGCATCAACTATGCGCATCACCTGAAGCGCTGCGGCATGGGGCGCGAACCGCGCCCAAAGCCCGATTTCTTGCAGCAGCGCAACCGAGGGCATGAGGAAGGCCGTGCTGCGCAGGTCTGCCCCCTCAACCGCTTGGTCGGTGATGGGGGTGGCCGGGTCAACGCAAAGCACCGAAAACTCTGCCGCGCCAAAGGCAACGGCGGCGCAAAGCCCTGCAACGCCGCCGCCGGAAATCAGGATGTCGGTGCTCTCACGGGCCATATTTGCGTCTCCCTTTGCGCTATTGATAGGACGAACGGCCCTTGGCGTCCAAGTGACAAAGCGCGCAGGCCGCGCTATCCGCGCGTAATCATGAGCAATAATGTGAACATCACCGGGACCATGGCCAATGCCGACATGGCCAGCGCCACAATCCCCCATGCATTGACGGCCAGAATGATCAGCGTGACGAAAATCATCAGCGCGTAAAATATGTTTTCTTTGTCCGTTGCAATATCGCGAGCAATCTGTCCGAGGATTGGCAGGGCGTAAACGAAGCGTAGCGCGAGGCGCGCGCGTTGGGTTTTGGTTGTCATGTGATTTCTCCTGTTCGCTCAAGGGACTTAAGCCCTTGCCATCGCGGGAAAAAGGCCGCGTGACGCTGTGCCGCAGCTATTGCGACAGGCGCGCGAGAAAAGCGGTCAGATCGTCGGTATGGTGGTGAATATAATCGGCCGGTTCCGGCGCGGGGGCGACATGGACGGTGCGCATCCCCATCTCATGCGGGGCGGCCAAGTTGCGGC
>CALEMZ010000169.1 GCA_937910975.1 uncultured Pseudorhodobacter sp.
GGGAGCTTAATCAAAAAGGAGAATGCCGATGAACCTGGAAAAGTTCACGGAACGGTCACGCGGTTTCTTGCAAGCTGCCCAAACCATTGCGATGCGCGAAAACCACCAGCGTCTTGTCCCCGAACATCTGCTCAAAGCCTTGATGGATGATGATCAGGGTATGTCGGCCAACCTGATCCGCCGCGCGGATGGTGACCCCGCGCGCGTTGTTCAGGCGCTGGAATTGTCGTTGGGCAAGCTGCCCAAGGTTTCGGGCGACGCGCAGCCTTATACAGACCCGGCCGTAGCGCGGGTGCTGGATGAAGCCGAGAAGCTTTCCAAAAAAGCTGGCGATAGTTTTGTGCCGGTGGAGCGTATCTTGATGGCGCTGACCATGGTCAACACCAATGCCAAGGATGCGCTGACGGCGGGCAAGGTGAACGCGCAGGCGCTTAACACCGCGATCAATGACATCCGCAAGGGCCGCACCGCCGATAGTGCAACGGCCGAGGATGGCTATGAGGCGCTGAAGAAATACGCGCGCGACCTGACCGAGGCGGCAGAGCAGGGCAAGATTGACCCGATCATTGGCCGCGACGAGGAAATTCGTCGCACCATGCAGGTGCTGTCGCGCCGCACCAAAAACAACCCGGTGCTGATCGGGGAACCCGGCGTGGGCAAAACCGCGATCGCTGAGGGCTTGGCCCTGCGTATCGTCAATGGCGATGTGCCGGAATCCTTGCGCAACAAAAAGCTGATGGCGCTGGATATGGGGGCCTTGATCGCGGGCACGAAATATCGTGGTGAATTTGAAGAGCGGCTGAAAGCCATCCTCAAAGAGATTGAGGCCGCGAGCGGCGAGATCATCTTGTTTATCGACGAGATGCACACGCTGGTCGGTGCCGGCAAATCTGACGGTGCGATGGATGCGGCCAACCTGATCAAACCCGCTTTGGCGCGGGGGGAGCTGCATTGCGTGGGCGCCACTACGCTGGACGAATACCGCAAGTATGTGGAAAAGGATGCCGCATTGGCCCGCCGTTTCCAGCCAGTGATGGTGACTGAGCCGACGGTAGAAGACACGATCTCCATTCTGCGCGGCATCAAGGAAAAATATGAACTGCACCATGGTGTCAGGATTTCTGACTCTGCCTTGGTCGCGGCGGCAACCCTGAGCCACCGCTACATCACGGACCGTTTCTTGCCAGACAAAGCCATCGACCTGATGGATGAGGCCGCAAGCCGCTTGCGCATGGAAGTGGATAGCAAGCCCGAAGAACTGGACCAGCTTGACCGCCAGATTCTGCAATTGCAGATTGAGGCGGAGGCGCTGAAGAAAGAGGCCGACGCGGCCTCCAAGGACCGGTTGCAAACGCTGGAAAAGGAACTGGCGGATCTGATGGAGCAATCGGATGCGATGACAGCCAAATGGCAATCGGAACGCGATCAGATGGAAGCGGGCCGTGACCTGAAGGAGCAGTTGGACCGTGCGCGCGCCGAGCTTGACGGGGCCAAGCGTGAAGGCAATCTGGCCAAGGCCGGGGAGCTTTCCTATGGCATCATTCCGGGGCTGGAAAAGAAGCTGGCGGAAAGTGACGGGGCTGGGGCCAATGCATTGGTGTCGGAGGCCGTGGGCCCTGAGCAAATCGCGGAAGTGGTGGAGCGCTGGACCGGCATCCCCACGACCAAAATGTTGGAAGGCGAGCGCGAAAAGCTGCTGCGCATGGAAGATGAGCTTGGCAAACGTGTTATCGGCCAGCATCAGGCCCTTAGAGCCGTGGCCAATGCCGTGCGCCGTGCGCGTGCGGGCCTGAATGATGAGAACCGGCCGCTCGGCTCGTTCCTGTTTCTCGGGCCAACGGGTGTGGGCAAGACAGAGCTGACCAAGGCCGTCGCCGAATATCTGTTCGACGACGATCAGGCCATGGTGCGCATCGACATGTCGGAGTTCATGGAGAAACATGCGGTTTCGCGCCTGATCGGCGCGCCTCCCGGCTATGTTGGCTATGATGAAGGTGGGGTTTTGACCGAAGCCGTGCGCCGCCGC
The DNA here is from genome assembly GCA_937910975.1 of uncultured Pseudorhodobacter sp. Taxonomy (GTDB): domain Bacteria; phylum Pseudomonadota; class Alphaproteobacteria; order Rhodobacterales; family Rhodobacteraceae; genus Pseudorhodobacter. Next base: position 2,027 of record CALEMZ010000169.1, read on the forward strand.
CCCTATCAGGTGGTGCTGTTCGATGAGGTCGAAAAGGCGCATCCGGATGTGTTCAACGTGCTGTTGCAAGTGCTTGATGATGGTGTGCTGACCGATGGTCAGGGCCGCACAGTGGATTTCAAGCAAACGCTGATCATCCTGACCTCCAACCTTGGGGCCGTTGCGCTTAGCCAGCTTCCCGACGGGGCCGACCCGGCACCGGCACGGGCGCAGGTGATGGATGCGGTACGGGCGCACTTCCGCCCTGAGTTCCTGAACCGTCTGGATGAGACGATCATCTTTGATCGTCTGGCGCGGGAAGATATGGCGGCCATCGTGACGATCCAGCTCAAACGTCTGGAAAAGCGCCTTGCAAGCCGCAAGATCACGCTGGATCTGGATAAGGACGCGCTGCAGTGGCTTGCCGATGAAGGTTATGACCCGGTGTTTGGTGCGCGCCCCCTCAAGCGCGTGATCCAGCGTAGCTTGCAAGACCCGCTGGCGGAGATGATCCTTGCGGGCGATGTGATGGATGGCACCACGATTGCGGTTACGGCCAGCGCCGAAGGGCTGCTGATCCGTGATCGGATCAGCGCCTCGCGCCGCGAAAAACCGCAAGAGGCCGTTGTGCACTGAAAATATGTGCTGAGAAAAGCAAAGGGCAGCCTCCGGGCTGCCCTTTTTGCGTCAGAGCGCGCTGTTATTCTGCGGCCAACGGTAAGGTGCAGGCAGGAGCCGCGATTTCGGCGATCACGCTGGAAATCAGCGCCTTAAATGCGGCGAAGTCGGCGCGGCGCTCCACCTTGGCTTCATCAAGGTACAGGGCGCGGTCAATTTCCACCTGCACCACGTGATGCCCGCGCGTGGGGCGACCGTAAGCTTGGCTGATATATGCACCGACAAAAGGCGTGTTGCGCGCGACCCGCAGCCCGGCCCCTACAAAGGCTGCCTCGATTCGGGCGACAACATCACTGCCCGCCGCCGCGCCAAAGCGGTCGCCCAACACTACATCGGGCGAAGCGCTGCCGGGGCGGGTATGGGATTCGATCGCCTCATGCGGCATTGAATGGCAATCAATCAGCACGGCATGTCCGAATCGCTCTGTCGTTTCAGACATCAGCTTGCGCAATTGCTGGTGATAGGGGTCCCAATACTGCGCCACCCGCGCCTGCGCCTCGGCCTTCGTGATGCGCCCAGCATAAATCGCGCGCCCGCCCGATACCACGCGTGGCACCACGCCCAAGCCCGAACTGATGCGCGGGTTATGTGGTGCGCGCGACACGCCTTCGATCAGCGCAGGGTCCAGTTCATCCGCCGCGCGGTTCAGGTCCAGAAAGGCGCGGGGCGCGCGGGCGGCAAGCAGCGGGGCCCCATAGGCAGGGGCGTCGGAGAACAAAATATCCACATAGGCATCCTCCGAGGAACGCAGCGTCAGCGCATCCAGCCGACTTTGTGCCCGGAAATCAACCCCATAGTCCCGCCCGCTATGGGGCGAGGAAAAGACTATCGGTGCCGTATGGGTATCAGGCAGATATAGATTAAAGGTATCGTGCAAATCGCG
>CALEMZ010000170.1 GCA_937910975.1 uncultured Pseudorhodobacter sp.
CCCGTCAAACCTGCATGGGCTGAGCCTCATACACAGAGTTTCGGATACTCCCGACTGGCGCGGCGTCAGGCGTAATAACTTTCCATACTATAGCCAAGTTTTTCACCGACCGGGCTGCAGATATTTGTGAATATCTGCTTTTCTTCGTCGGTCCAGTCCATCTCGGACAGCTTCAGAAATTGCATCAGGTCCCGATCGGGATTGGCCTGTGGGCGTTTCGCGATCAGATAGGCCGAAAAGGCGGCTATCTCGTCCGCATTCAGGTCCAGGTACTCGCCCACCTGAACTGCGATCTGTGCCGGGTCAGACACAAGGTCATGGAAGTCGAAGGCGAGAAAGTTGCCATCAAGCCTTTCTTTGACATCCAGCCAGGCTAAGTTGCAATCCGACCATTCACGGCATTGCTGTCGAAAGGGCTGATCGGGAAATTTCTTGCGCTTTGACTGTACATTGTCCAGATGCCTGCGGGTGCAGTGAATAAAACGCGGATTTTGGTGAAACGCGTTCAGGTCTGGTGCCATGCGGATTGGAGTGATGGTTGGGGTTTTATCTACCAGAAATTCAGAACCTATTTGACCGGAAAAATATAGTTCATAGCCTCTGAAAAGATGCCTCAGAATTTCATGCGGGTTCATGTTGTGCAGGCCGTTGCCCGAAACAGTTGCTCCCAATCCTTCAGTCTTATGATGGAGAACTGATTGGATGATGTCACTTAAAACAGGGACCAGATGGCCTTCTCCATAGCCGAAATAACGGGTCTCGACCAAAGCATTGCGAAGTGCGGATGTACCGGACCGCGTTGATCCCAGAATATAGGCTATTGTGATCATTTATTCAGTCTCCCCTGCCTCATCATCGGCAAGCTGCATTGGTTGCACATACTCTTAATTTCAAAAGCATAAGCCTATTTTCCAAGAGGCGGCACAATAGCACCGACATTTTCAAAATGTCTGTGCAGATACTCCCTGATGGGCGCATCTGGTCACCGCCCCCGAGTCATATCTGGGGCCGCCTGCGCTGCTGGTTTAACAATTGGCGACCGTCAGACTAAGCGCTTTGTGCTGCTTCCACGCCTCTTGCAGGCTGAGTTCGTCGCGCACCCCGGCAGAAAGCTTTTTCCACAAGGGTTTGTTGCCGGCACATTCCACTATCAGGGTGGCCAGTTGCGACACCGAGCCGGGATCGAAGGTATAACCGTTGATGCCATCTACGGTGCGTCCGTTCAGCCCGCCAGCGCGTGATGACAGGATCGGGCGACGTGCATCCCAAGCCTCTGAGACAACAAGACCGAAGGTTTCGGGCCAGATCGACGGCATTACCAACCAGTCGATCATATTCATCAGCTGAAACACGTTGTCACGTGAATAGGTCCCCATTTCGGTGACTTTCAGATTGTCAGGAGCATCTTCGAGGAATTTATCGATGCGCTTGACATATTCAGGGCTGGCATAGGCCTTGTTGCCACCAAAGATCTTGACTTCAATCTCTTGGCCATCCGCCACTTCGGCTGCCGCAATGCTGGCAGCCGCCAGCAGCACATCAATGCCCTTGGCATCAACATACTGTCCAAAAAAGCCAAAGGTATTAACCTTGGCGCTATGGGTTGGCATCCATTTTTCGGGGCGCATGCTTTGGTGTCCGTTGGCAATGGTACTGATCTTTTCAGCGGGCAGGCCCCAGGTGATAAAGCGCTGACGCAGATAGTCTGAGGGCGAGATGAAGTGATCAACAAATTCGAAGGCGCGCTTGAATACCCTTCGACGCAGCATGAAATCATCGGCGGTGCGTTCGGGGAAGCATTTCACGCATTGGTCGGGCGAGGTGTCCTGACAGATACTGTTTTCATGGTAGCGGAACAGCTGACCACGCGAATAGCAGATCGGCAGATATTCATGCAGCGTATAAAGGATGATTACATCCGGCAGCACTTGCCGCGCGATCTCCAAAAGCTCCAGCCCAATCCAGAGCGAGTGGTGAACATGGATGACATCGGGCTTATGATCGGCAAAGAAGCGCTGCAGCGCTTTGGTGCGCCGCTGATCATGCACCGTGTGGTAGAATTCGTTGAATGCATGCCCCGGCAGAATGAATTCGCGCGGGGAGTCGGGCAAGGCGGTGATTGACGCGCCCACCTTGTTGTACTGCGGGAACATATTGGCATCGATGCCCGCCAACATCACTGCTTCTACATCCGGGTCTGCATCGGCCGCATCATGCAGGTCTTTGGCAACATATTGAGCACCGCCCTTCATTACGCGCGGGTGGTACAAAGAAATTGTCATATATTTCATAAAATGCGTCCTAAAGCAGCTGCAGATCTTGGGCTGTATCCACCACAAGCGGAGAGGTTTCAAACCGCCGTGAATAAAACGCGCGGTTGAGCCACATGAAACTTCTGACAGCCGGGGGTGTCTCCTTGCCAACCCCTTCCAGGTGAAGCCAGCGTGACGTGCTGTCGAGCACGATTTCACGACCGGAGTCGCGCCAGCGCAGACAGAAATCTGCATCTTCATAATAGGCAAAGATATAATCGGTCGACAGGCCGCCAATGGCGTCAAACTCTGCCTTCGACACTTTCCACAAGGCCGCAGAGACTAGCAGAATATCCTGTCGCACGCCTGCCAACGCTTTATCCAGACCATCCTGGTTATCATCGACGCGGTGGCTGAGCCCTTTGCCGAAATGTTCGACCCGCAACAGATTGCAACTTTTGCCCCTCTTGGCATCAAAGGCCAGATCGCGCACCGAATACATGCCGGAATGCATCAGCATCCCGTCGCCATAATACAGCATCGCGCCATGCAGCGCATCACCCGGATCCGAGGACAGAAAGGCCAGCGCTTGTTCGGCATCGCCTTCGGGCGGGAAAATATCGGGGTTCATAAAGATCAGCGTATCCCCACGTGCGACCTTCGCGCCGTGGTTATTGCCCGCTGAAAAGCCAGAGTTTCCCGAACATAGGATCAGGCGGATCGAGATGTCATGTATCTGACAAAAGGCCGTGACTCGCGCGCGCATTTCTTCTGGGGCGATCAGATCATTCCCGACGACGATCACCTCGGCATCATGCGTGGTCAGGAATTTTGCCAACTCCGACAACTGCACCAGCAACATATCAAACTTGCGATGCAAGGTGATTATAATACTTTGTTGGCAGCTTTTCAGCGGGCGGTTTTCAAATACCGGCACGAAGGACTGGGTGACCAGATAGGATTGCCATACCTCGCCAAACGCCTCGCTCAGCTTCAGGGCTTGATCGAAGGTACCGCCTGCCGGGCGAGTGGCCAGCGAAGCAACGGCACCCAGCGCTTCATTTAGAAACCTATCAACCGACAAGAAGCGGATCAACGGTTCTTCGCGCTGCTTGATACCGTTGATATAGATCGAAACATTCGGCGCGAGAACTAATTCTTCCGGGGGAATGCTTAGCAGTAGAATGTAGCCCGCAGGATTGCTGTAATCGCCCAGCACATTGCTGACGTCATCGCGTTGATACCAGCAGGGATCAAGATCGGCAAAATCATAGGTCATGTAACCTATGCGAAGGCTGACCGTCAGCGTTGAAAATACCCGTCGGTCGCACCAGCCGGCCAAATAGATATAGCCCGCGTCGGAAAACAGCATCCCGTCCAAATCCATAGAAACCCGCGCTTCCGGCACGCCCCGAAGTTCCCGATGACCATATGTGATGTAATGGTCGCACAATTGTGCCTCATCAATACCTGCAAAATGCGAGACGAGATCGGAATTATCCTCGGAATATTTTTTGTAGTTAAAGAGACGTTTCATTTTCTGCCAGTTCTGAGATGTTCTGCGAGAGGCGTTCAAAGCAAGCTGCCTGCCCTCGACAGCGCCAGTAAGTTGAAATCGTTCAAAGCATGGTCAAGGGTCGCCCCCTGCGTTGATTATGTCACATTAAGGTAGTTCTAACGAACTATTATTCTCCTAAAAGTTGTAAGTATTTTTGCCCCCAGAAGGACTATTTTCTGACAAAACGGTCGCTGAGGCCCGAGAGCATTTTGCGCAAAGAACACAAGGCGGCCTTTGCCGGACGGCTGTGCGGCATGCTGCACACCGGTATGAAAAACCTTCAGACGTATCTGGCTGATCCCAGCACCGCAAACACCGGAGCCAGGAAAGCGTCTTATGCGCAGTCGCTGCTTGAGAGAGCTATGAGAATGTAAGACTGAAGCCTTTGGCCTTTCGGCAGGTAAAAAATCAGGATGCCTCCATCATTATCTCGGCTCACTGGATTGCCCCGTTTGTTCCGGCCCCAGCATCTACATTTCTGCGTGGCGTTGGCGAGTGGAACTGGAAGTTGAGCGCGTGAATGCTGGACTAATCGAGCGGCGAAATGACTGGCTGCGGGGGTAAGACTAGCCCACCCTGCCCTTTTGGGTTTTGTACGAAATTTACCCATACAAAAGAATCCGGTTCAGCCCATCCAGGGCGGCAGGTTGCCCGCCATTGTGTGTTTGTAGTGCTCAATCGCCTTTTGCACCCGGGCATAAAAGAAGAAGCGCCCGTTCTGGAGGACCACGCCCGAGGTGCAAAGCCGCTCCATCTGTTCCAGCGAGTGCGAAACGAAAATCGCGCCGCTGTCTTTCAGGCGCTCACGCAAAATAGCTTCGCTTTTGACTTGGAACGCCCCGTCTCCCACTGCGGTGATTTCGTCGATTAGATAGGTATCAAACTTCACGGCCATCGACATGCCAAAGGCCAGCCGCGATTTCATCCCCGAAGAATAAGTGCGCACAGGTAGATGAAAATGGCTACCAAGCTGCGAAAACTCTCTGGTGAAATCTACCATATCATCTGTATCAACACCATAAATGCGGGCGACGAATTTTACATTCTGTGCCCCAGTCATATCGCCGTGAAAGCTGCCGGCAAAGCCCACCGGCCAAGAAACAGAGCCGTGGCGGATAACCTCTCCCCGGTCGGGTTGCAAGGTTCCGGCGATCATCCGCAGCATGGTTGATTTACCCGCACCATTGGCCCCCATCAGCGCCACGCATTCGCCCGCCGGGAAGGTAAAGCTTATGTCACGGGCGACGATCTTGGCCACGCCGTTCAGTCGGTAGGTTTTGGAGAGGTTGCTTAATTCGATCATCGGTTTCTAACGACGGTCCCGCAGGCTGAAAAAGATAAGAACACCGATCGACCAGATCAACAGCAGGATCGTACCCATCACAGCAGTCAGCTCAAAGCGTCTTGGGTATTCCGGGCTTTGGGGCAACGAGGGATTTGCATAGGTTGCCAGATAACGACTTTGGCGCTGCGCATTGGCCTGGGCCACATCCCGCACAGTCTGCGCAGTCAGATAGGATTTCTGCGCATATTCCAGATCAACTGTCAGGCGCTCAAACTCCCCTACAAGCGTAGAGTAGTCTTTTTCCCCGGCCACCTGTGGCGTGGTGCCCATACCAAATTTCTGGCGTTCTTTATCGATCAGGGTTTCAATCACCGCAATGCGCCGCCGGGCCTGTTCCAGTCGCGGGTCATTTTCACGACTGGTTTCCAGCAGCAGGTTAAATTCGATGATCGCCTCAGCCAGTTGTGTTTCCAGCGAGTTCAGCAAGCCCATCTGCCCCTGAATATCGGCCTTTGGGTCAACGATCCGGGTTTGTGAGCGAAAACGTGTCAGCGCCTCGCGCGCGGTTTTCAGCCGGGTTACAGCACTGTCCAGATCTTCCAGCGCATAGCGGGTGGAATCGGCGCGGGCAATCGCTGACAGTTCGTTAATCATGCGCGAGGATTCCTCGACGATGGTTTCGGCAACCAACTGGGCGTCTTTCGCGGAAAAGGTGTTCACGCGCACCTCCAGCAGCCCCGAACCCGAGGCGCGGCTGACCCGCACCATCCGTTGCCAATAGGCGACCAGATCCTCAAACGAGGCGTCGGGCCTTAGGGCAAAGACCGGGTCATTTTGAGGCCAGGAGTATAGCGCGGGCAGATCCAGCCGCGCGCTGACCTTTTCCACCAAGGTCCGGCTTTGAATAAACTCATACAGAATATCAGTGTCGGAAGAACTGGTACCCGACAGGCTGGCCAGCCCGCCCAGCAACGCCTGCGCACCTTCCAGTTGTTCAGAGCGGACGGTAAAGCCAAAGACCGAAGCGTATTGATCCTGTGCCGCCGCGAAAAGGTAATAGACCGAAGCAACAAAGGGCACGATCACCCCCAACAGAAAACTGGCGAACAGCCCGTAATGGCGTTGGCGCATGCGGGCCGCGCCTGCTGCTTTGGGCGGGGCCTTGACGGGTAAAGGCGGGGCTGTCGGCAAAGAAGTCGCGCGAACTTGTGAAATGGCTATATCCCCTAGGTTGCATGCGGCTTGATCATAGGCTTCGGATTTTATCTCTCGCAATGCAAGAAGAAATCTCTTAGACGAGAATAAATGACTTGCGATGACTTGGGGCGAAACCACCGTGACGCTGACGATTGCTAAACCCCGACTTGTGTTTTTTCGCTCCGTTATGGCTTTGATGTTGCGGGAAATGAGCACCACCTATGGCCGCTCGCCGGGCGGTTATGTCTGGGCCTTTGCCGAACCGATCGCCGGGGTCGCGTTGATGGCCATCATCTTTGGACTGATTACCCATAACCCCGCACTCGGCACCAATTTCCCGCTCTATTTCGCTTCGGGGATAATGCCGTTCTTGATATATCAGACGACGGCTGCGAATGTTGGCACCGCCATCAGCTATTCGCGGCCGCTGCTGGCTTATCCTCGCGTCAGCTATGTTGATGCGATCGTGGCGCGGTTCTTGCTGAATGCCTTGACGCAAATTCTGATCGCTTCGATCATTATTATCGGCATCGTGCTATTCTACGATCTGTCGCTGGATATTGATTTTTTCCTTTGCGCCCGCGCAGTTGCCATGGCGCTAGCTCTGGGCATCGGTGTGGGCATATTGAATTGCTATCTAATGAGCATGTTTTCGGTCTGGCGGTTCGC
>CALEMZ010000171.1 GCA_937910975.1 uncultured Pseudorhodobacter sp.
CTCGGCCTTTCTGGTTATCTCTGTGGTGTTGCCCAGCCCAAAATCCGCAATCCCGCGCGGCATCTATGACCGCACGACGCGTGGTATGCGTATTTATCTGGCGACACCGCGCCTGCGCGGCCTTCTCTTTCTGAACATGGCTGCAGCGGCGGCAGGTGCGATGGTGCTGGTCAATACAGTTGTGCTTGTTCGCTCCGAATTGGGCTTGGGCGAAGCTCAGGTGGCGATTGCGCTTGGGGCCTTTGGTGCTGGCTCCATGCTCGCCGCGCTGATCTTGCCCCGCCTTCTGGACAACATGCCAGACAGGCCGGTGATGATTGCAGGCGCATCCTGTCTGGTTGTCGTTCTTTTCGCGCTGACACTATGGATGACTATGCTCGGCCCTCAATGGACCGTTATAATCGCCGGATGGGTTGTTATCGGTATTGGATATTCGACCGTACTGACCCCGTCAGGCCGGCTCCTGAAGCGCTCAGCTCTTCCCGAAGACCGACCCGCTGTCTACGCCGCCCAGTTTGCACTGTCCCATGCCTGTTGGCTGATCACCTACCCGCTTTCCGGCTGGCTGATTACGGTTGCAGGCCCTGCGGTAGCATTCCTTAGCCTGGCCGTACTCGCCGGAGCTGGGCTGGCTGGCGGCATCCTCATTTGGCCACATCAAGACAGCGAGGCCGTGACCTGAGCCATGTTGCCTGCCAATGGATCACCTCCAAAAGCTCTGGTTGGTTGTGCCAGCTATGGCCATCGCGGTGGTCATTCCGGAGTGGGTTCGAATGTGTATCAACTCAAGCGGGTTGGCAAACTTTATGGGAATGCTTAGATGTTGCGATTGCAGCCTAAAGAGATTTTGCCATGAACTTCAGTCTTAGAGTGCTTTCTTTAATGGGGGCGGCGATTTTGGGGCTTGTGCCCATATCGGTGCCGACTTGGGCTGACCCTACCCCTTTGGTGAGGGTTCAGGCGCCGGCTTTGGTTTCGCCGCTCATGAAGATGCTAAGGATCGACGATGTGGTCGAAGTGATGCGGCTGGAGGGCGTTGAGTACGGCGCGCAGATGGAGGCAGATTTGTTTCCGGGCAAGGGTGGGGCGTCTTGGGCCTCGATTGTCGCAATGATCTATGATGGGCCGACAATGCTTTCCCGGTTTGATGCGGCCTTCGCACGGCAATTGGTGGGGGGTGAGGTTGAGATCGCGCAGATACAGGCCTTCTTTGGCACCGAGCTGGGGCAGAGGATTCTTGCGCTGGAAATCGAGGCCCGTCACTCTTTGATGGATGATGCTATTAAGGATGCCGCGACGGCGCGGGTGGAGGATATGGAAGCGGCGGGGGATGCCCGGTTTGAGGTGCTTCTGGAGTTTTCGCAGGTCAATGATTTGATAGAGGCCAATGTCTCGGGGGCTTTGAATTCCAACCTCGCT